>JAUTXA010000273.1 GCA_030838265.1 Actinomycetota bacterium
CGGCGCCAGCCGGCCACGTTGCCGCCCGCCGTGCTCGACGACTCGGCCGAGGCGGCTGACCATCTCATGCGCATCGGCGGCGCCTACCTGCTGGTCGATGGCTACAACGCCACGTTGTCGACGTGGCCGGGTCTCTCGATCACCGAGCAACGGCATCGCCTCATCGACGCCTTGGCCGAGCTGTCCTCCCGGACCGGCGTCGAAGCCATCGTGGTGTTCGATGGTGACGAGCAAGCGACCGGCGCACCGCGCCAGCCCCGTCGTCCCGTCAAGATCCGCTTCTCGGGGCCTGGGGTCGAGGCCGACGACGTCATCATCGACCTGGTGGCCGACCTCCCGCCTCATCGCAGCGTGATCGTGGCCTCCGACGACCGCCGAGTGCGCGCCGGGGCCGAGGAGCGAGGCGCCAACGTCATCTCGAACGACCAGCTCTTCGCTGCGCTTCGTCGGGAGCGCTGACGCTCGGCGCTTTCGTTGTCACACCCCCCGCCCATACTTGGCGGTGGGTGGAGAAACCCGAATCGGGCCGACGGAGGAGAGAACCGGATGGCGTCCCTGAGCATCAGCTGCGACGAGTGCGAGATGCAGCACACCAGCCATTGCGACGATTGCGTGGTGAGCTTCATCTGCAACCGCGATGAGGACGACGCCGTCGTGATCGATGCCGAGGAGGCCCGGGCCGTTCGCCTGCTGGCCGACGTGGGGTTGCTCCCGCGCCTCCGGCACCGGCGGCGCACCGGCTGATCGCCGGTCGGCTGATCGGGCCGCTCCATTCCTTCGTGCCTGAGGGCGGGAGAGATGGGGTCCCCGGGGCGGGATGGGCAGGATGCTACGGTCGCCAAAAGGTCCGAAAGGCGGGCCGCCCTCGGGGGCCGCAATTGCAACAGCTCCACCTCGTCGGGTTCACAACCGATCTCGAGGGCCTTATCTTCGCCGCTCGTCGCGGGGCGAAGTCCGGTGGCTTCGTGGTCGCGATCGACGACGAGCTCATCGAGGCCATCGACGACGCGTTTGAGCGCCGCGCCGCCGACGATCCCGAAGGCGGCGGGGAGTCCGATCGGTCCCTCACCGGCCTGGCGCACCGGCGGTCGCCCCGCGCCGAGAGCAAGCTGTCGCCCCGCGACATCCAGGCCCGCTTGCGCTCCGGGCGCTCGATCAGCGAGGTGGCCAGAGCAGCCGGTGTCGACGAGGACTGGGTGGCGCGGTTCGCGGCGCCGATCCAGGCCGAGCAGGCCCAGGTGATCGCCCGCGTCCGCTCGATCGTCTATTCGAAGCAGCGGCTCGGCTCCTCGGCCCAACCGCTCGGCGTTGCCGTCCTCTGGAACCTGAGGGATAAGGGCGTCGTCATGTACGACGACACCTTCGAGGAGGGATGGACCGCCTTCCACGTGCGCGAGAGCGAGTGGATCGTTCGCTTCGCCTACATCAACCGCAAGAAGGCGCAGCACGCCGAGTGGCTCGTCGACCTGGCTGATGGTGAGCTCATCTCGCGGAACCGCCTGGCCTCCGAGTTGGCCTACGTCGAGCCCGGTCGCCGCCGCCGCCCGCCCGCTCCGATGGGTGACGCGCCCGCCCCGCCCCAGCCCGCGACTCGCGCCCGACCTCCCACCCGGAAGGCACCGGCCAAGAAGGCGCGGGCCAGGAAGGCGACCAAGCCCAAGAAGACCACGACCAAGAAGGCGACAGCCAAGAAGGCGACAGCCAAGAAGGCGACAGCCAAGCGAGCGGCAACAAAGAAGTCTGCGACCAAGAAGGCAGCCACCAAGAAGGCCACGACCAAGAAGGCCACGGGCAAGCGGGCGGCGGCCAAGAAAGCCACCACCAAGCGAGCCACCACCAAGCGAGCCACCACCAAGCGAGCCACCACCAAGCGAGCCGGATCCCGCACCCGGGCGCCAGCCCCAGTCGAGGCGCCCGCCCTGCTCAGCCCGTCGGCCGCACGACGGGAGCGGCGGGCCCAGCGCATCCCGCCGTCGACGACACCGCGCCAGCGGGTCGCCGTCAACCCGGTCGTGGCGACAGCTCCCAGCCGGTCGTTCGTCCCCAGTCCGTCGGGCCGGCCCGCGCCGCGCGTCGAGCCGACCATCTCGGAGCGATCCCGGCCCGCCGCTCCGTCTCCTTCTCGCCCGCCCGTCCGCCCACCGGCGGGGGAGCCCGAGGTGCCGACGCCGCCGCCCGTCGCCGAGCCCCAGGCCGAGCCCGAGCGCCAGACGCCGCTGATCATCATCGACGACGCCGACTCGTCGGTGCGCCGCATCTCGTCGCGCACGTCGCAGGGCAGCGATCCGGTCACCATCCGAGCGCCGATGGCGGCGTCCACCCTGCCTCCCCCCGCGCCGGCGGCCTCGCGGCGCTTCGGCCGGCGCCGGGCTCGCAGCGAGTCCATCGACGAGCGCCCCGTCCGCGACCGATAGTCACGGGTAGGCCGGGCCCGTCGGCCCGTCCCGCCTGCCAGCATTGGTGCGTGGCCGACGTCCTCACCGACGAGATCCGACAGGTGGGCCTCGACCATGGGCTCGATGCCGTCGGCGTGGCCCCAGCCGAGCCCTTCGAGGAGACGCGAGCCCTGCTCGAGGAACGCAAGGCATCCGGTCTCCACGGCGGCATGCAGTTCACCTACCGCAACCCGAGGCGCTCGACCGATCCTCGGGCCGTGCTGGCCGGCGCTCGCGCCCTCGTGGTCGGGGCTCGGTCGTACCGCGTCGCCGGGCCCGACGGCCCCGAGGGCAACCAGCCGACCGCCCGCGTGGCCCGGTACTCGTGGCGCGACCACTACGCCGATCTGCGTCATGCCCTCGGTGCAGTCGCCGACCGGCTCACTGTCGATGGCTGGCAGGCCGAGGTTCGGGCTGACGACAACGCCCTCGTCGATCGCGAGGCCGCCTACCGAGCCGGGATCGGGTGGTACGGCAAGAGCAGCAACCTCCTCCTCCCCGGGAAGGGCTCGTGGTTCGTGCTGGGCGCCGTCGTCACCGATGCCCCCCTCGAGCCCGCAGCCCAGCCGGTCGCTGATGGATGCGGGGCCTGCCACGCCTGCGTCGACGGCTGCCCCACCGGCGCCATCGTGGCTCCGGGGGTCGTCGCCGCCCGACGCTGCCTGGCCTGGTTGGTGCAGGCGCCGGGGTCGTTCCCGGTCGAGTTCCGAGCGGCCCTCGGCGACCGCATCTACGGCTGCGACGAGTGCCAGGAAGTCTGCCCCCCAAACCGCGCCCTCGACCGACGCCATCGCGCCCCGCCGGCGGTTGCCGGCGACGAGCCCTGGGTTGACCTCGTCGAAGTGCTCGAGGCCGACGACGCCGAGCTCCTCGGGCGCTTCGGCCGGTGGTACATCCCCGATCGCCAGCCTCGTTACCTCCGACGCAACGCTCTCGTGGCGCTGGGCAACACCGCCCACGGCGACAACCCCGACGTGATCCGCGTCCTCGACGCCGCCCTGGCCAGCGCCGATCCGCTCATCCGCGAGCACGCCCAATGGGCCGCCGACCGTCTTGGGAGAGGCCAGCCCGTCGTGCCAGCATCGACGCCCGCGTGAGTCACCTGTTCGTCACCAACGATTTCCCTCCGAAGGTCGGCGGCATCCAGACCTACCTTTGGGAGCTGTGGCGGCGCCTTCCCCCCGACCGGGTCACCGTGCTCACCACCCCTCATGCCGATGCCGCCGGCTTCGATGCCGACCAGCCGTACCGAGTGGTCAGGACGAAGCAGAGGGTGCTCCTCCCGACGCCCGGGCTGGCCCGCCAGATCCGGTCCCTCGCCCACGACGTGGGGGCCGGGGCCGTCGTCCTCGATCCCGCTCTCCCGCTCGGGCTCCTCGGCCGGCACCTCCACCTGCCCTACGCGTTGGTGGTGCACGGGGCCGAGGTCACCGTGCCCGGGCACCTGCCCCTGGCTCGGCGGTTGCTGCGCCGGGTGATCGGGGGCGCTGATCTCATCGTTGCCGCCGGTGGCTACCCGGCAACCGAGACACGACGGGTGGCGGGAGTGAGGACGCCCGAGATCGTCGTCGTCCCCCCCGGCGTCGACGGGCAACGGTTCCGACCTCTCTCCGATGACGAGCGCCGCAAGGCCCGCGCCGCCTTCGGATGGGCCGATGACGCCGAGGTTGTGGTCCACGTCAGCCGGCTGGTGCCGCGCAAGGGGGCCGACGTGCTCATCGAGGCGGCGGCCCGGCTGGCGCCGCAGCACCCAAACCTGGTGGTCGCCATCGCGGGCACGGGCCGGGACCAGGCCCGGCTGGCCAAGCTCATCGACTCGACCAAGGCGCCCGCTCGGCTGTTGGGGCGGGTGAGCGACGCCGAGCTCCCCGCTCTCTACGGCGCGGCCGACGTGTTCGCCCACCTCTGCCGGAACCGCTGGGCCGGCCTCGAGCAGGAAGGGTTCGGGGTCGTCTTCCTCGAGGCGGCTGCCGCAGGCATCCCGCAGGTGGCGGGCGACAGCGGCGGGGCGGCCGAGGCCGTGGTCGACGGCGAGACGGGCGTCGTGGTGCACCGTCCCGACCGCGTCGATGACGTGGTCGAGGCCATCGCCTCGCTGCTCTCCGACCGCGATCATCGCCGACGGCTCGGTGAGGCGGCCCGCCGCCGCGCCACCGCCGGGTTCGACTACGACGACTTGGCCGCGCAGCTCGACCGCGTCCTCTTGCGTCTCGAAGGACGGTCACCGTGAAGGGGGCGGCGCTGGCCCGGGCGTCATGGGTCGGGACGGCCGTGTTCTCGATCACAGCGCTGGTCGCGTGCCTCGCTGGCGCCGCCATGCCCATCGCGGTCGTCGTCGACGCTGCCCTCTTTCTGGCCGGCATCGGTGCCTTCGCCGTCGCCCTGGTCTCGGCTGCCGCCCGCAGCCGCGAAGCCGAGATGGGCATCGGGGGCCTCTTCTTCCTGGCCGGCTCAGCGGGACCGTCCGAGCGCCGGGCCCTGCTCGGCTCGCTCGCCGTCGAGGTCGTCGTGGCCCTGGCCACGTCGGCCGCCCGACCCTTCACCGCGTTGGCTTTCGGGATCCTCGTGCCGACCTACGGCCTGGGTCTGGCCGGCGTCTGGGGCGCCCGCCACGGCACCTTCGGTCCGCGGATCGCCCCGCCGCCTCGGCCGGGGGCGAAACGGACGAGGTGACACCGGGGTGAAGGCGCGGTGACGGCGGGGGCGGGCTGTAGGCTCACGTCAGGTGAAGTGGTTCATTTTGGTCGCCGGACTCGAGCTGCCGGCGGTGGTGGCCTTGCTCGATTGCATCAACCGGCCGGAAGAGCATTTCGCGGGCGGGCGGGAAGACCAGCGGAGCTGGACGAAGTGGCTGGTCATCGGCGTCGCCCTGGCGCTCATTGGGGTGGGCTATGGCATCGTGCTCGGCTATTACTTCTCTGTGGTGAGGCGGAACGTCCCCGGGTAGCACCGGGGCGGGCGCCGGAAGACGGGAACCCATGACGGACCAAGCGACAGAACGGATGCAGGTCGACGCTCCTCTCGAGCGCTGCTACGAGGTCGCGTCCGACTTCGAGCGCTACCCGGAGTGGGCCGGGGGCATCAAGCAGGTCACCGTCGTCGACCGCGACGACCAGGGGCGACCCCGGCGCGTGACCTACCGGGCGGGCGGGCTCGGGCGCAGCGTGTCCTACACCCTCGAGTACTCCTACGACGAGGCGCCAGGGCGGCTGGGGTGGGTGCAGGTGGCCGGGGATCTGACCCGCCGCCTCGACGGTGAGTACGTGTTCGCGGCCCGTGACGGCGGCACCGAGGTCACCTACCACCTGCTGGCCGAGCTCAAGGTGCCGATCCCCGGGTTCGTGAAACGGCGGGCCGAGACGCTGGTGCTCGGCACCGCCCTCAAAGATCTCAAGCGCCGGATCGAGTCCTGACGCTGATGCGCATCCTCCTCTTCACCGGGAAGGGCGGCGTGGGCAAGACCACGGTCGCCGCCGCCACCGCCCTGCGCTGCGCCGACGCCGGGCTGCGCACAATCGTGCTGTCAACCGACCCCGCCCACTCCCTGGCCGACGCCTTCGGCGTGACGCTGGGGTCGTCGCCGTCGGTCATCGAGGGCACCCTGTGGGGCCAGCAGCTCGATGCCGCCGAGCGGCTCGAGGATGTCTGGGGCGAGATCCAGACCTACCTGATGGCAGTGCTCGACTGGGCCGGTGTTGACGCCATCGAGGCCGAGGAGCTGGCCGTCATCCCCGGGCTCGATGAGATCTTCGCCCTCTCTGACATCAAGGCCTTCGCCGAGTCGGGTGACTGGGACACGATCATCGTCGACTGCGCCCCCACGGCCGAGACCATTCGGTTCCTCTCGCTGCCCGACGTCCTGGCCTGGTACATGGATCGCATCTTCCCGGCCGAGCGACGTGTCGTGAAGGCGGTCCGTCCCATCCTCTCGCGGCTCACCAGCCTCCCCATCGCGGGCGACGACGTCTTCGCCGCCACGCGTCGCTTCTACGACCGCCTCGATGGCGTGCGCCAGCTGCTCACCGGCGAGGAGTCGAGCGTCCGGCTGGTCGTGAACCCCGAGCGCATGGTCATCGCTGAAGCCCGGCGCACCGCGACCTACCTCGCCCTTTTCGGCTACCGGGTCGACGCCGTGGTCGCCAACCGCCTTCTCCCCGACGCCGTGACCGACCCCTGGTTCAAGGCCTGGAAGGAGGCTCACGCTGAGCATCTGGCCACCATCGAGGACGGCTTCGCACCCTTGCCCGTCTTGAAGGCCGAGCTGGCCGCCGAGGAGCTGGTCGGCCTCGATGCGCTGCGCGACCTGGCCGACTCCATCTACCGAGAGCACGACGCCGCCGCCGTCCTTCACGAAGGTCGGCCTCTCACCGTCGAGCGTCGGGGGAGTGCGTACGTGATGCGCCTCCAGCTCCCGTTCACCGACAAGGACGAACTCGAGGTCGGACGTCGCGACAGCGAGCTCCTCGTGCGGGTGGGCGCGTACCGCCGGGCCGTCGCCCTTCCCGACTCGCTACGGCGGCGCGAGGTGGCGGGCGCCGCCCTCGAGGACGGTTGGCTCGAGATTCGATTCGAGGAGCAGCCGGAAGGTAAAGAGGACGGGGAGGATCGATGAGCGACGACAAGGCGCGAGAGGCAGCCGAGCACATGCAGGCGGCCACCCTGCAGGCCATCGCGGCGGGGCGCGCCCTGCTCGACCTGCTCGAGGAGGCCGTGCAAGAGCCGGGCCCGCTCCTGGCTGTGATCGCCACCACGGTCCTGTCGGCCCAGGAGGCGATCAAGGGGGCGTGGGGCCAGTTCGCCCCGGCGAGCGACGGGGCAAGCCCCGAGACGACGACGTCGGCCGACGGCCCCTCCCGGTCGCGCGTCCAGCACATCCGGGTCTCTTGATGGACGAGGGCCAGGGGGCCGGCGGATGAACCTGGGCGAGCTTCGCTCCAGCGGCGACTGGCCTTTCGCCCTCGAGCTCCACCCCCGCATCAACGTCTTGATGCTGCCCGACCCAGCTCGTCGCCAGCGGCTCCGCCAGATGCTGGCCGGGCTCATGCGGGGCGAGATGGGCGAGCTGTCGGGGACGATCTGGATCGAGTCGACGAACTTCGACCTCGAACCCGATGCCATCGAGATCTTGGGCATCCCGCCGGGCATCGAGGTCACCATCACCGCCGCCGACCTGCCGGGCGCCACCGTCATCGACGAGAGCACTGTCCCGCCGCCCGAGCCAACCCCGACGGACTTGTCCCCGGCCGAGCCTGCCACTGCCGTGCAGGACGAGCCGGACATGCAGGACGCCCCTGGCGTTGACGATCAGCGGGCTGAGGAGCTTCGGCAGGCTCACGAAGCCCTCGAACGGGCAGAGGCCCGGCTGGCCGAAGCCCGAGCTGCGCTCGACCCGGACGCCGAGGAGTTCGAGCAGCGCGCTCGGGCCCACCTCGATCACGCCGTGGCCCACCTGGCCGCGGTGACGACGTTGGCCGAGTCATCGACCCCTCAGGTCGAGGACTCCGATCGCGTGATCCAGATCCGGGACCACCTGACGGAGGCCGAGGCCCAACGTCGAGACGATGAGATGAAGCTGGCGGGGCTGGCGCCCGCCCTCCCCATCGTCGTCCTCGACGAGATCGAATCTGGCCTGCAGGCCTGTCGAGAAGCCGAAGAGGCCGGGCCCGGTCCGTCTCCGGAGGCGGTGGCCTTGGCCGATCGGTGGGCCGACCTCGCCCAGCGCCGTGAGGCCGCGGGCTCGGGGGCCCGACCGCCCGACGAGCGGTCCGATCATCCCGCCCGACGCGAGCTCGACGAAGCGCGCGTCGAGCTCACGCGGGCCGAGCATGGGGCCCGTCCGCTGTATGTGAGCCCCGATGCCGCCGACGAGCTCGACCGGGCCCACGCCGCGGTGGCCGAGGCCGAAGACCGCGCCTTCCGGCGAATGGCCGGACCGCTGGCCAAGCGGCGACTCGAGGCGGCCAAGCAGGCTGAGGCCGAGATCCTCAAGCGCATCGGGGTGTCCTCCTACGACGCCTACCTGATGCAGAGCTCGCCCGGCATGGTCGACCCTGAGGCCCAGCACCAGCTGGTCGAAGCCAAGCGTCGGGTGGCGGCGGCCGAATCGGCGTGGGCCGAGGTGCAGGCCGAAGGTCGGTCGCCGCAGCATCGCGCTCTCGACGACGAGCTGGCCGCCCTCAGGAGTCAGGCGGCCAACCTGCTCGGGCGGCAACCTCACGACTCGACCGTCGAGGACGAGCTCCGGTCAATAGTGATCACGCCGCAGCCGGGTGAGCAGTGGGCTGCCCTGCGCAGTCGGGTCGAGGGCCTGGGCGGCCACGTCGTGACGGGCGAGGAGCGCCCGTCGATCGAGGCGTGGCTGAAGGATGCCCGCGCCGGGGCCGAGGAGCAGGCCGAGCTCCGCCGGGTGCTTTCGGTCCTCGATCGCCGGGTCGACGAGCTGGTCCGCGACCTCGAAGCGGCGAGGGCCGAGGACGCGGCTGCGGCCAGCGCCGACGCTCCCGACCCGGAGCAGGATCCGGCCCGCATCGAGGCCCATGCCGCCGTGACCGCGGCCGAGGAAGCGTTGGCCGAAGCCGTGGCCCGCGCCGGGGCGGCCACGGCAGCCCGCGGCGACGTCGAGACTCTCGAGCAAGAGGTCCGCAAGGCCGAGGCCCACCTGGCCGATGTTGCGGCGCAGCCCTCCACCCCGCCCGGACCGGATGCGCCGGTCGTCGATTCGTCCTTCGAGGCTCCGGCGGCACCAGAGGAGGCCGAGGCCGCCCGCCGCGCTGTCATCGACGTGAGGGGCGTCGGGGCCAAGGACGCGGAGCTCTACGTGCTGGCCCGCATCGCGGCCCAGCGCTCGGTGGGCGACGCCGGTCCGCTGCCCCTGATCATCGACGAAGCGCTGGCCGGTTTCCCGACCCGCGCCGCGGCGCCGATCCTCGACCTCCTCTCCCGAATGTCGGGGATAGTCCAGGTGATCTACCTCACGGCCGACGACGCCATCCGGGTGTGGGCCGAGCGGTTGGGCCCGGATGAGGCCGCCGTGTTCCATTTCGCGCCGGCCGGCCCGTCTTCCTGACGCAGGACTCGTCGGGACGTCGTACCATCGGCAAACCCCCACGACCGAGGAGGTGGCCTTGCCACCGCTCACCGAGGACCGGATCCGCAACCTGGCAGGGTTCAAGGGCCACCGGGCTCCCGTCGTGTCGCTCTACCTCGACGTCGACGGTCGCCGGTACCGCAGGCCGTCCGACTACGAGCACGAGCTTGACCGTCTGATTCGTCAGGCCCGCAGCAACGGCCACGGCGTCGAGGCCTCACCCGATCTGAGTCGGGTTGAGGCCTACGTGCGGGGCGGGGTCGACCGCAAGCGGACGCGCGGCCTCGCCGTGTTCGCCAGCGGAGACGACCTCTGGGAGGTGTTCGATCTTCCCGTCACGGTCCGCAACCAGCTGGTGATCAACTCGACGCCCCACATCCGCCAACTCGAGACGGTGCGCGAGAACGGCCGCCGTTTTGCCGTGCTGCTCGCTGACCGTCAGCGAGCCCGGTTGTTCGCCTTCGAGCTGGGCGAGCTGGCCGAGCACTCCGAGCGCTTCGACCAGCTGCCGCGCCACGAAGACGACGGTGGCGGTCTCGATCGCGACCACGTGCACGATCGTGCTGCCAATGCCGCTCATCAGCACCTGAAGCGCACGGCCGCGGCCGTGTTTGAGGTCTTCCGCGAGCAGCCCTTCGACCACCTCGTGGTCGGGGCGGCTGACGAGCTGGCCCACGACCTCGAGCGCGAGCTCCACCCCTACCTGAAGGAGCGCCTGGCCGGTCGGTTGAGCGTGCCGGTCACGGCCAAGGTCGACGACGTCCGCGTCGCCGCCCTCGAGGTCGAGCACGAGGTCGAGCGGTCGCGCCAAGCGGCGGCCGTCGAGCGCCTGCGCGCTGCTGTCCACTCCGCCGCCGGCCTGGGCCTCGCCGGCCTCGACTCCGTTCTGGCCGCGCTCGGAGAGCGCAGGGTCGAGACCCTCATCGTGTCCGAGGGCTATGAGATCGAGGGGTGGCGGTGCGCATCATGTGACGTGCTGGCCCGGGTGGGTCCCGCCTGTCCGGCCTGCGGGGCGAAGATGGCCAAGGTCGACGACGTCTTGGAGGAAGCCATCGAGGACGCCCTGAGTCAGTCGTGCCGGGTCGACGTGTGCACCGACAACGCCGACCTCGACGTCCTGGGTCGGGTCGGGGCCCTGTTGCGCTACTGACGATCGCGCCGTGAACGCCACCATCGGCCTCGACCTCGGGGGCACCAAGGTCCTCGGGTTGGCCGTGGCCGACGACGGCCAGGTGTTGGCCGACGTCCGCCTGCCGACGCCAAGCGGCGGGGACGCCATCATCACCACGCTGGCGTCGGCCGTCAGCGCTCTCCAAGCCCAGGTGCCCGAGGCCACGCGCGTCGGCGTCGGCGCGCCGGGCCTCGTCGACGGCGAGGGCATCCTGCGCTTCGCCCCCAACCTGCCGGGTGTGGTCGACCTCGACGTACCCGGCCTGCTTCTGGCGCGCGTCCCGAGCATCGGGGTGCGCATCGAGAACGACGCCAGCTGCGCCGGCATCGCCGAGTGGGCTTTCGGGGCGGCCCAGGGCTCGAGCCATGCCCTGCTCGTCACCCTCGGCACCGGGATCGGCGGCGGCATCATCACCGCCGGCGGCCTCTACCGCGGGGCCCATGGCTTTGCCGGCGAGATCGGCCACATGGTGGTGAACGCGGCCGGGCCCCTCTGCGTCTGCGGGCAGCGGGGCTGCTGGGAGCGCTACGCCTCGGGCAGTGGACTGGCCCGATTGGCGCGCCAGGCGGCCTTGGCGGGCCGGGCCGGGCGGGCCGTCGAGCTGGCGGGCGGCGCGCCCGACGCGGTGCGGGGCGAGCACGTGACCGCCGCGGCTCGAGAGGGCGACGGCGAAGCCCTCGAGGTGATGAAGGAGCTTGGCTGGTGGTTGGCGCTCGGACTGTCGAACCTGGCCAACGTCCTCGACGTCGAGCGCTTCGTGATCGGCGGCGGCCTGGTCGAGGCCGGCGACCTGCTGCTGGATCCGGCCCGGGAGGCCTTCGCCCTGATGATCGAGGGCGGCAGCCACCGACCCGTCCCGTCCATCCTTCCCGCCACGCTCGGTGAGCGAGCAGGCGCCATCGGCGCCGCCGTCCTGGCCGCCGGGCCCTGATCTTTCTGGCCTAGGGCGCGAGAATCCACTCGGTCCGGGCGTTGTACTTGCGGATGCGCGCTGGACCCCGGGCTCCCCAGCCCCCGGGGTCCAGCGCCTTTCCGCACCCAGATCCGGTTTTGCCCGGCCGAGACGAGACCCGCGCCGGTCGGTGACGTGGGCTACGGTCTGGGCCCTAACCAACAGGGGGGTTCACGAATGGCGGAGTTTCCAGCGCTGGCCCACGTGGCTGTGACGGTGACCGATCTCGGGAAGAGCCGGCCTTGGTATCAACAGCTCTTTGGGGCCGACCCTGTCCTCGACGAGGACACTGGGGCCTTTCATCACGTGGTGTGGCTCCTGGGCGGCACGCTGTTCGGCATCCACCAGCACCCGTCCCCGTCGAGCTCCGAGCAGTTCGACGAGCTGCGGCCCGGGCTCGATCACGTGGCCTTCGGCTGTGGCAACCGGGCCGAGCTCGAGCAATGGAAGGAGCGCCTCGACTCCATGGGCGTCGCCAACGGCGGTGTCGTCGACGCGCCCTACGGATCGGGACTGTCGTTCCGCGACCCCGACAACATCGCTCTCGAGTTCTTCGCTCCTCCCGGCTGACCGCGAGGTGCCACGCGGCGCCCGCCCCGGCGTCGTACCGTAAGAGCCATGGCATCCAAGTCGACACCCTCGAGCGAGCCCAAGAAGCCGAGCCGGACGCTGAAGGAGAAGCGGGCGGCGAAGCACTCCAAGCAAGAGGCCCAGAAGCAGGTGCGCAAGGGCTGGGACGCCAAGTAGCAGCGGTTCCCGCGCCCCGGATCCGGGTACCTCCACGTCATGAGCACGACACCGCAAGATGGCGAGGGGCAGTCGGTCAAGGCCAAGGTCAAGGAGATCACGGGGAAGGTGACCGGCGATCGCGAGGTCGAAGCCGAGGGCCGGGCCGACGCCACGCCCGACGACGACCCGGCATCGGTCGACGAGGCCAAGCAAGAGGTCAGGGAGGACCACGGCGACGTGCTGCCCGACTGACGCTCGCGCCCCGTTAGGGTCGGCCGAGTGCGGATCGGCACGACCCTCCCTCAGTTCCAGCCTGATGTCGAGCGGTGCCTCACGCTGAGCACGTCGGCGGAGGCGGCCGGTCTCGACGGCGTCTTCGTCTTCGACCACCTCGGGCCGATGGGGCGCCCCGCGGGTGACTTCCTGTCTATGTTGCCCCTCTTGGCGGCCGTGGCCGCCGAGACCCAGACGGTCCGGGTCGGGTCGCTGGTGGCGCGCATCGGCGTGGTGGCCGACGCCGTGCTGGTGCACCAGCTGGCGACCGTCAACCTCATCGCGGGCGGCCGCCTCGTTGCCGGGATGGGGACCGGCGACAGGTTGAGTGCTGACGAGAACCTGGCCTTTGGCGTCGGCTACCCACCGGCGGCCGAGCGGCTGGCCGCCCTGCGCCATTGCGCCGACCTGGCCAAGGGACGAAACCTCGACGTGTGGATCGGTGGCCGCTCCGACGCGGTGCACGACGTGGCCCAAGCGGCAGGGGTCGCCGTCAACGTGTGGGGCGCGTCGCCCGGCGACGTCAGGGCCGTCCTGGCGGAGGGACGGGGCGAGGTCACGTGGGGGGGTCAGGTCCTCATCGGTCGGGACCGGACCGAGATCGACGCCAAGCGGGAGCGGCTGGGGCTCCGGCCCGACCTTGTCCATGGCACGATCGACGAGGTGGCATCGCACCTCGACGCCGTGCGAGATGCGGGGGCGACATGGGCCGTGTGCGCCCCGCTCGATATCGGCCAGCCGGGAAGCCTCGAAACCCTGGCCTTGGTCGCAGAGAGGCTCCGATAGCCTGCGGGGCATGGAGTTCCGCCGCATCCTCGGGCTACCGCCCTACGTCTTCACCATCATCGACAACCTCAAGCAGGAGGCCCGTCGAGCCGGTGAGGACATCATCGACCTCGGGTTTGGCAACCCCGACATCCCGTCGCCGGAGATCGCGGTCGAGAAGCTGGCCGAGGCCGCCCACAACACGCGGAACCACCGGTACTCGGCGAGCAAGGGCATCCCCAAGATCCGCCAGGCCATCGCTGACCTCTACCTCCGGCGCTTCGGCGTCGAGCTCGACCCCGATACCGAGGTGGTCACCACCATCGGCGCCAAGGAGGGCCTCTCGCACCTCATGTGGGTCTTGGTCGGCCCGGGCGACTCGGCGTTCGTCCCGAGCCCTTCGTATCCGATCCACATCTACGCACCGTTGTTCGCGGGGGCCGAGGTGCAGCGCATCAGGATCGGGCCCGACCAGGACTTCTTCGCCAACTTGGTCGAGGCGTGGGAGACGCAATGGCCCAAGCCCAGGGTCATCATCTTGTCCTTCCCCCACAACCCGACGACGACCTGCGTCGACCTGGCCTGGATGCAGCGCATCGTCGACTTCGCCCGCGAGCACGACGTGGTGCTCGTCCACGACTTCGCCTACTCCGACACCGCCTTCGATGGCTATAGCCCGCCCAGCATCCTCGAGGTGCCGGGGGCCAAGGATGTCGCCGTCGAGCTCTACACCATGACCAAGTCATTCTCGATGGCGGGCTGGCGGGTGGGCTTCCTCGTCGGCAACGCCGAGATCGTCGGCGCCCTCACCAAGCTCAAGAGCTATCTCGACTACGGCACCTTCCAGCCCATCCAGATCGCGGCCACGGTGGCCATGAACGAGGCCGCTGACTACCCCAAGGAAGTCAACGACATCTACAAGGGCCGGCGCGATGCCCTGATCGATGGGCTCGACCGCATCGGGTGGGAGATCGAAAAGCCCAAGGGGACGATGTTCGTCTGGACCCCCATTCCCGAGCCCTACGCCGAGATGGGGTCGATCGAGTTCGCCAAGTTCCTCGTGCAGGAGGGCAAGGTGGCGGTGTCGCCCGGGGTGGGCTTCGGCCCCGGTGGCGAGGGCTTCGTGCGCTTCGCCCTCATCGAGAACGAGCAGCGCATCTCTCAGGCTGTCCGCAGCCTCCGCAAGACCCTGACCAAGCTGTAGGGCCGGTCAGCCGGGCGAAAGGCCCTCGAGGCAGAACGCCACCGCGGCGTTGGCTACCTCGTCGGCCGGCTCGCCCCGCTCGAAGATGAAGTTCCGGGCCAGGTGGTTGGTCACACCCAGCACGGCGTGGGTGAGGACGAGCGGGTCGGTGTCGCGAATACGACCGGCCACGATGCCCTCCTTGACGTGACGGACGACATCGTCGACGGCGACGTCCTGACCGCGGCGGAGGCTGGGCGAGAAACGCTCTTCGGACGCCGCGAACTGAAAGAGGGTGAAGAGGTGTCGATTCTCGGCCAGCCAGCTCATCGAGGCCCGGATGCCGAGCTCGATCCGACGGAGAGGGTCGGGCTCCTCGCCGATGGCCTGCTGCTGACGGCGACGCAGCTCGTGCTGGGCCTGGCGCAGGATCTCGAGGAAGAGCTCCTCCTTCGAGGAGAAGTACCAATAGAAGACGCCCTTGCCCACGCCCATGCCCTGGACGATCTCGGCGACAGATGTCGGGTGGTACCCGTTCTCGGCGAAGCGGGCGGCCGCGAACTCCATGAGCTGGCGACGACGCTCCTTGCCTCTCGCGGTGAGCCGGTGGTTCATGGCGATCCGACCGTCGGGGTTCTTGACCGAGCGGTCATGAACCCCTACGGGCAGCAAAGCACGCTCAGAAGGTGGTGAGGATCAGCTTCCGTGCGACCTTCGAGCCGAAGACGGCCGGCCTCGGAATTGCGAGCCCGTCGCCCCAGGTGAACGTCTTGCCGTAGGCGTCCATGAGGAGTCCGCCGTTGTTGTCGGCCTCGGTGATCACCAGCGAGCGGGCGACGTCGGATCCCGGCGTGCCGGAACCGGCTGCCCCTGTCACCGCTGGGGCGGTGCCGAAGTTGTGGATGCCGCCGTAGCCGTCGAGCTCGTAGCCGCTGGCGGGGCCCGTCACCACCAGGTCGCGAGCGATGTCGAACCCGTAGTAGGGCGGACCGGAGACGGTTGGGGCGCCGCCGAAGCTGTGGATCCCGCCATTGCCATCGAGGACGTAGCCCGACGTGGTGTTGAGCATGGTCAGGTCACGGGCGATGTCGAAGCCGAAGTAGGGCGCACCGGTCACGCTGGGGGCGCCACCGATGGGGTGGATTCCACCGTAGGCATCGAGCACGTAGCCCTGGGTGTTGCTGGTCATGACCATCGACCGGGCCAGGTCGTGACCCGCCCAGTACGGCGCACCCGAGGGGATCGCCGGCGCCGGGTTGCCACCGATGCCGAAGGGGTGGATGCCACCGAAGCCGTCGAGCTCGAAGCCGCCGGTGTGGTTGGGGAGGTACACGAGGTCGCGGGCGATGTCCCAGCCGTAGTACGGCACGGCACTCACGGCCGGGGCGCCATTGACCGAGTGGATGCCGCCGAACCCGTCGAGCAGGTAGCCGTTGACCTGGGCCTTGCGCTCGTAGGTGAACGAGCCCGACGCCGCCGAGGTGGCGAAGTTGGCATCAGCGATCGATGGCGCGGTGGTGGTCGCGACCAGGCAATAGGTGCCGATCGGGAGCGAGACCGACCAGTCGGCCGCCGTGATCGACGCCGTCGTGCCGGACGCACCCGACTTCTGGGCGACCAGGTTGGCCGGGGCCACGCTGCAGTTCTTGTAGAGCTTCACCGTATCGCCGGCCTGGATGCCACCGATGACCACGCCCGGCTTGGGATCGTTGGCCGCGGTGGGGCTGGTGGTCGAGCCCGCCACCTTGGTGATCGACGGAGCAGCCGGGGGACGGGCATAGGTGAAGCCGGCCGAGGCGAGCGAGGTCGTGCTGTTGGCCACCTGGTCAACGGTGAGCACATGGCTCCGGAGCGGAACACTGCCGCTGTAGTCACCACTGACGAAGGTCACCGGGCCGGGGGCGGAGATCGCCTTGGATGCGACCTGGACGCCGTCGACGAACAGGCGGAGGGTGCCGGCCCCCTCGGTCACGGAGGCCACGACGACCGGCCGGTCAGAACCGGCACCGGACCCGTAAGCCGGAGACGTGGTGTCGGCGTTGACCGAGGTGATGGACGGAGTCGGCGGACCGGCCGAGGTGTTGACGAGGACGGCATCGCTGGCCGTGCTGGGGCTGGCCACGTTGCCGGCCGCGTCAGACGCCACCACTTGGTAGTAGGTGCACTTTCCGTCGGTGGTGGTGGTGTCGGTGAACGACGTCGTCGACAGGGCGGTGGCTCCCGCGACGGGCGCGTACGCCGTCGAGGGGCCGGACGGACACGAGGCCTCGTCGCCCGCCGTCCCCGGGTCAGCTGTGGCTCGGTCGAGCTCGTAAGTGATCGGATTGCTGGCGGGGGAGGGGTCGGTGACGGCGCTCCAGGTGACCAGGTTGTCGCCGGCCGAGCGCTTGCTCACCGACGGCTTGGCCACCGTGGCGGGCGGCGTGATGTCGCCCGCGGGTCCGCTCGACGCGCTCTGGGCCGATGCGTTGGTAGCGGCGTCGATGGCGACCACCTTGTAGTAGTTGCAGCTCCGCAGCGGGCTGATGGTGTCGTTGTAGTCAGACGACGTCAGACCGGTCTGCAGCGAGGTGAAGGTGAGCCCGGAGGCGTCGGGGCAGGCGTTGGCCACCGGCGCGGTCGACGCCTTGTAGATGGTGTAGGTGACCGGGTTCGAAGCGGCGTCCGTCACCGTGTTCCAGTCGATGCTGACCTGCCCGCCCGTTCCCAGGGTGGCGACCGGGGCATCGGGCGTCGTCGGCGCCACTCGGTCGCCAGCGGCGTCCGAGATGTCGCTGTAGAGCGACACGTTGCGAGCGCCGTCGACGGCGCGGACCCGGTAGAAGTAGCAGTTCCGGATCGGGCTGATGGTGTCGTTGTAGTCCGACGATGTCAGACCGGTCTGGAGGGAGGTGAAGAGGAGGCTGTTGGGGTCGGGGCAGGCGCCGCCGCCGTCGGGGGCAGCCGACGCCTTGACGATCTCGTAGGTGACGGGGTTGCTGCTGTCACCGGCGTTGTCGGCGGCATCGACGACGTCATCCCAGTTGATGGCCAGGCTGCCACCGCTCGACAGGACTGACGTCGGCTTGGTCGGCTTGGGCGGCGCCTTGGTGTCGGTCGCATCCCACTCGAACGTGAGCGAGTCCCGGAAGTTGGTGGCGTTGTCGATGGCCCGGGCCTTCAGGATGTTGGCACCCGTGCTCACGGTGAAGTGGGCATCAACGGCGGCCTGGTTGAGACCCACGCACACGACGTTGGCGGCGGGCACGGCGCACGTGACGATGTGGCCCGCCACCGGGATCGTTCCGATCGGGTTGATCGCCGTGCCGCGGTAGATGTCGATGTGGTTGGTCGTGTCGCTGACGGCCACGACCATGGGCGGCGTGCGGTCGGTGCCAGAGGCCGGGGTGGTGGTGTCGGCCGGGCTGCCCATCGAGTCGATGCGGCTGAGGGCGGGCCCGAGGTTGTTGAACTGGTAGGTGACCGCCGGGTTGGCGGTGCTGACGTTGGCCGCGTGGTCGCGGGCGCTCGCCGTGATCACCGCGTTGTGAGCAGTGCCCCCGAGGTTGAAGGTGCAGGGGCCGCTCGACTCACAGGTGTCGGTGTTGTAGACGAACGTGGCGCCGGTTGAGGTGCGTGAGAACGTGGTGCTGTCGGCGTCGCCGGTGAGCACCTTGTTGACGTTGAGGATCATGTACTCGGTGTTGGCGACGCCCGAGACCACGACCTGAGGCGTGGCGTCGTTGCCGCTCACGGGCGACCCCGTCTTATTGGAGACCGAGTCGATGGTGGGCGCCGATGGGGCGATCGTGTCGAGGATGTAGGTGGTCACCGCGCTGGCCGAGGTGTTGCCAACCGTGTCGGTGGCAGTGACCGTGACGCCCTTGGGGCCGTCGGAGCCGAACTCGATGGTGCCGTCGGGCCACGTGTAGGTCGTGGTGGCCGCCACCACCGCGTGGGTGTCCTTGAGCACGTTGTCGATGTAGAGCTTGATGGTGCTCGCCTCGCCCCCGAGGGTGACGCTGACGGCCGGCGAGGTGTCGTTGCCGTAGCCCGCGTCGGGGGCCGCGCTGCCACCCGGCACCGTTGGTGTCACGACAACGTTGGTCGGGGCGGACGGGGGGGCCCCGTCAGCGGTGATGTAGGCCGAGGCACCGGACCTGGCACTCTCGTTGGCCGCCTTGTCAGTCGCCGTCACCTTGTAGAAGTAGGCGTGGGCGTCGGCCGGATCGACGGCGGGGCCCGGAGGCGGGTCGGAGAACGAGCACGCCGTCGCCCCGTTCGCCGGGACGCACGTGTTGGGGGCCACGGTGCCGACCTTGCTGTAGATGGTGGAGGGAGACTCGCCCGCTGCCGCTCCTCCCGCCGGGTCGCGCTGGCTGCGATACACGGAGTACGTGGTGATGCCGCTGGAGATCGGGTTGGCGTTGTCGATCGCAGTCGGGAACTGCACCAGGATGGCGGCGCCGGCCTGCTTGCTCACCGTGATGCTGGTGGGGGCGTTGGGCGCCACGGAGTCGCGGATGTACTCGAAGCTGTCGCTCTTGGGGCTTGTCCCCGCGACACCGCTGAGACGATCAGTGGCCAAGAAGTAATCGCCATCGGTGGTGCCGACGTTGAAGAGAGCGGGCGTGCTGCAGTTGCCGTTGGGCACGTTGAAAGTGACGACGGTCGCGCTCGCCGTGCATGTCGCGGCGGCGGTCAGGGAGCTGTTTATGTAGATGCTCACGACGTCGCCGCTGGCCACGCCGCTCACCTGGACCTGAGGGTTGAGGTTGGTGCCGGCCGCGGGTTGGGCATCAGGGGTGAACGTCCCGGCATTGCTGGTCACCGAGTCGATGGTCGGCTTGGCCGGCAGAGCCGACGCCGCGGTCGTGTCGATCGCCAGCATCCCGCCCGTCAGGGCGACGGTTGTCGCCAAGCCGAGAAGTGCACGAAGAGGTGAGCGCATGTGTGTCCCTTTGCTGTGAGATGCCGCCAGCCGACACAGCGGTCAAGTCGTGGGACACGGAGGCGGCGAGGGCCCGAAGCCCCCAATTCGCCTTCGCCCAGCCCGCTCCTTCGACCCCCGGAGAGCTGATTCGCCGTTAGTAGTGCAAGTTGGTCAAGTGTGACAGAGGTTGGAGCTGGCCATGAACACGGCTCAGCTGGTGAACAGGACGAGGTCCCGGGCAATGTCCGGGGGGAATACAGCGGGGCGAGGAATGCTCACGGCGTCGCCCCACGCCGTGACCTGGCCATTGCCGTCGAGCACGTATCCGCCGTTGAGGTCGACCTCGGTGGTGTCAAGGTCGCGGGCGATGTCGAAGTTGGCCGTGTACTTGACGAAGGTGACGCTGGGCGCATTCCCGAAGGGGTGGACCCCGCCGTAGCCATCGAGCACGTACCCGGCGGTCGGCGAGTACAGCTGGAGGCCGCGGGCGATGTCGAAGCCGAAGTAGGGCGACCCAGACGGGTTGGCTGGTCTCGGGTCGACTCCGATGCCGAAGCCGTGCACCCCTCCGAAGCCGTCCAGCAGGTAGCCACCCTTGCCGTTGGGCAGCAGCACGAAGCGGCGGGCGACGTCATGTCCCGCGAAGTACGGGCCTGACGTGACAGGCGTGGCGCCACCGAAGGCGTGGATCCCGCCGAAGCCGTCGAGCACATAGCCCTTGCCGACCCCGGTGATGATCAGGTCTCGAGCGATGTCGAAGCCGAAGTAGGGGGCGCCGACCACCGTCGCAGGCTTGCTGTTGGTGCCGGTGGCGAACGGATGGATGCCGCCGTAGCCGTCGAGCTCATAGCCGGTCTTGCCGTCGGGCATGACGCTGATCCGACGGCCGATGTCGAACCCGTAGTACGGGGCGAACGCCGCCTTCGGCGCGCCACCGAACTCGTGGATCCCGCCCTGGCCGTCGAGCAGGTAGCCCGAGATGATCGGGGCCCGCTCGAAGGTGAAGGGGGTGGACGACGGCGAGGTCGCGGTGGGGGCGTCGCTGATCGTGGTGTCGGTGTTGGTGACCGTGAGGCAGTAGGACTGGCCCTTGGCCAGCTGGGTCGAGCCCCAGTCGCCGGCGACGCCGTTGAAGGTCGTGGTGGTGCCGCTCACCCCCGTCTTCTGACCGACCTGGACCTTGGCATGCGGTCCAGTGCAGTCGTCATCGACAAAGAGCTTGACCGTGTCGTTGGTGGCGGCGCCCACCCAGCTCACCGCGACCGACGGCTGGGTGACGTCGTCCTTAGCCGGGCTGGTGGTGTCGCCCGCCACCGATGTGATGGTGGGCCTGGCCGGTGGCAGCACGTAGGTGAAGGTGTTGGAGGCTGGCGAGTGGTCGGTGCCGACCGTCTGCTCCGCGGTGTAGCTGTGCGAGCGAGGAAGGGCGGACTGTCCGGTCAGGTAGTTGGCGGCCTGGATGGTCACCTCGGTAGCCGACGTGGGCACCGTCTTGGTGGCGATGTTGACGCCGTCGCGCTTCAGCGTGACCGTGCCCGAATCGGTCCCGACCGAGACCACCACGTCGGGTTTGGTCTGGGTGGCGTCGGGCTGAAAGGTCGGGCTGGTCGTGCTCCCGCCCATCGAGACGATGGTGACGGGGGCGACGATGACGGCCTCGATGCCGGGAGCGGCGCCCGGAGACGAGTTCGACTTGGCGCCCTCGTTGCCGGCCAGGTCGACCGACGAGACCTTGTAGAAGTAGTGCTTGCCGGTGACCGGGTCGAACTCCTCGCCGAGAGCGATGTCGTCGTAGGTGCACTCGAGACCGCTGGCGCCCGTGCAGGCCGAGTCGTTGACCGTCCCGATCTTGGTGTAGGTGCCTTCGACCGTGGGGTCGGCCTGGTCGGGCGCACTGCGGAAGACGTTGTACTTGGTGACGCCACTCACCCCGGGGCTGGTCGTGTCGTCCGACGCCTTCGACCAGCGCACGCGAATGCCGTCGTTGGCCAGCTGCGTGGTGGTGACGGTGCCAGGTGCCAGCGGGGCCTTGGTGTCGAGGATGTAGACGAAGGTGGTGCTGGGATTGCTCTGGCCGTTGAGGTTCACCCGATCGGCTGTGAGGTTGTACGTGCCGTCGCCCGGCCCGATGTTGGCTGGCAGCGTCGATGGCGGCGCCGAGCAACCGGTCGACCCGGCGGCGCCGTTGAACACGATGTTGAAGTCGCTGTTGGCCGTGCACGTGGAGGCCACGACGCCGTTGACGTACAGGTTGACAGTGTTACCTGTCGCCTGGGGGACGTTCACCGTGATCTGCGGCGTCGAGCTCGTGCCCGCCGACGGTGAGGTGGTGAAGGTTCCGGCGGTCGTCACCACTTGGGTGATCAGGGGCGGAGATGGAATGGCGGCCGCCGGCGACACGCCGATGACGGTCATGGTCAGCAACGCCGCTACCACCGTGGTCAGAAAGAGCTTGAGCGAGCGCAACGTCGATTTCCCCCCGGCGTTCGAGCGTGGATGATGCGAGGCTGCAGAAGCGAGGATACGGGTCGTCGTCGCCGCGCCGGGTGCGGGCCCGAGATGCCGGAAACGCCCGATGAGGCGACGAAGGAGTGCGTAGTTGGGCAAGGTGATTCATCCTCCACCGATGGATGAGTTCGGACAGGCCGACAGACATATGAGGATACGGACGCAACGTCTTTGCGCAAGGGGGTGCGAAGAATGCCCGAAGTGCCCCTTCGACGCAGGCACACGGACCTGTAGCCTGACGAGGTCATGACGTATTGGGCCCTCAAGTTCGTGCTCTCGCCCATCCTCCGTTTCCTGTTCCGGATCCGGGTGGAGGGCCTCGAGCACGTGCCCAAGGATGGGCGGGCCATCCTGGCCAGCAACCACGTCTCGTTCTCGGATTCGGTGTTTCTGCCTCTCGTCCTGCGGCGTCGCATCACCTTCGTGGCCAAGGCCGAGTACTTCGACGACCCCAAGACGGCGTGGATCTTCAAGGCCCTCGGCCAGATTCCCATTCGGCGGGAGGGCGGTTCGGCCTCCCAGCGCGCCCTCGAGTCGGCTCGCGAGGTCCTCGAGCGAGGCGAGCTGTTCGGGATCTACCCCGAAGGCACCCGATCGCCCGACGGCCGTCTCTACAAGGGACACACCGGTGTGGCCCGCCTCGCCCTGCAGTGCAAGGCGCCCATCCTGGCGGTGGCCATGGTCGGGACGCGCGAGGCGCAGCCCATCGGCCAGGTGAAGCCGAAGTTCTTCATGCCCATCACCGTGCGCTTCTCGCGCCCGCTCGACTTCGCCCGCTATGCCGACCGCGCCGACGACCCAACCGTGCTGCGCTCGATCACTGACGAGGTCATGTTCGAGCTGCGCGAGCTCTCGGGCCAGGAGTACGTCAATGCATACGCCGTGCGCAAGGGCGTCGCCGAGGCCTCCGAGCCGGGCCATGTGGCTCAGATCGAGCCCCTGGTGATGCCGGCGATGGCAGCCGCAACCGGCTGAACAGCCTTCGACAAAGACACCAGCCCGTCGCTGTCACGAAACAGTCGGTTCACATGCGTTTCCTACCGTTCTCGTCATGGCGACGTTCGTGGTTCGGCTGTGGCTGCCCGACCGGCCCGGTGCGCTCGGTGCGGTCGCCGGGCGCATCGGCGCAGTGCGCGGTGACCTGACCGGGATCGACATCCTCGAGCGCGGTGGCGGGAGCGCCATCGACGAGCTCGTCATCGAGCTTCCCGACCCTTCCCTTGTCCCTCTGCTCCTCAACGAGCTGGCCGAGGTCGACGGCGTAAAGGTCGAAGACGTGCGCCCCGCTCCCGAGCACCTTGGCGACCCTCGCCTCGACGCTCTGCTGACGGCGGCCGTCCTCGTCGGCCAAGAATCAACGACGGCGCTCCTCAGCGCCCTGGTCGACCACGCCGGCGCCGACTTCGATGCCGACTGGGTCGCGGTGGTTGCGCCCGAGGCGAGCTCCCCCCTCGTCACCTCGGGCGCGCCACCGCCGTTCGCCTGGCTCACCGCCTTCTTGGCGGGGAGCCGGAGCGCGCATGAGTCAACCGGGGCCGATGCTGGCCCCGACGATGTGGCGTGGGCCGAGCTCGAAGTAGCCGGGTTGGCCGTCGTCCTGGGTCGGCAGGGGCGCCCGCTCAGGACGCGGGAGCGACGTCAGCTGCAGGCGCTCGCTCTCATTGCCGACGCCCGGTGGTCAGAGCTCGGCCTACGCCGCTCCCTCGTGGACCATCCCAGCATCGCCTGACCTCGTCCCCGCGGCCCAGGGTCAATCCTGGGCCCAGCGCCGGGACCGCTCGAGGGCGCGGTGCCAGCCGCGCTGGCGGTCGTCGGCCGAGGCGGCCGAGATGGCCGGCGTGAACTCGGCGTCGAGGGCCCACTGGGCCGAGACCTCGTCGAGGCTCGACCAAACGCCCTCGGCGAAGCCGGCCAAGTAGACCGCGCCGAGGGCGGTCGTCTCGGCCACCTTGGGCCGAGCCACCGGCACTTGCAGCTGGTCGGCCTGCATCTGGAGCAGCAGATTGTTGGCCGCCGCCCCACCATCGGCGCGCAGGGTGGTGACCTCGCGGCGGGCCGCCGCGCCCATGGCGTCGATTGCGTCGCGCGTCTGGAAGGCGATCGACTCGAGCACCGCTCTGGCCAGGTGGGCCCGACCGACCCCGCGGCTCAGCCCAACGATCGTCCCCCGCGCATAGGGGTCCCACCAGGGGCTGCCCAGTCCGGCGAAGGCGGGCACGACGTAGGCCCCGTCGGTGCTGGGGACGGAGCGGGCCAGGGCCTCGATCTCGTCCGCTCCGTCGATGATCTGCAGGCCGTCGCGCAGCCATTGCACGGCGGCCCCGGTGACGAAGATGGCGCCTTCGAGGGCGTAGGCCACGTCGCCGTTGGCCAGCTCCCACGCCATCGTGGTGAGGAGGCCGTCAACCGGTGGCGGGCAGGCATCGCCGACGTTCATGAGGACGAAGCTGCCGGTCCCGTAGGTGTTCTTGGTCATCCCCGGCTCGAAGCAGGCCTGGCCGAAGAGCGCGGCTTGCTGGTCGCCGGCGATGCCACTGATGGGAACACCGTCGGCGGTGGTGCCGAGGCGCCCGCTCGACGGTCGAACCTCGGGGAGGCAGGTCGGGGGGACTCCGAAGAGGTCACAGAGCTCGGGCGACCAGGCTCGGGTGTTGATGTCGTAGAGCAAGGTCCGGCTGGCGTTCGACGGGTCGGTGGCGTGTACTGCCCCACCGGTCAGCCTCCACAGCACCCACGAGTCGACGGTGCCGAAGGCCAGGTTCTCGTCGGCCTCCACGCCGCCGTCGGTGAGCAGCCACTCGAGCTTCGAAGCCGAGAAGTAGGGGTCGAGCACCAACCCGGTCGTCCGCCGAACCAGGGGAAGGTGGCCGGCGTTCTCGAGCGATGCGCAGCGGTCAGCGGTGCGGCGGTCCTGCCACACGATGGCGCGGTGCAGGGGCTCGCCCGTCCGCTTGTCCCACACCACGACCGTCTCGCGCTGGTTGGTGATGCCGATGGCGGCAATGGGCTGGTCCAGGTTCTCGCCCAGCTCGCTCAAGGTCGTCTCGACGGCGTCCCAGATCTCGAGGGGGTCGTGCTCGACCCAACCCGGCTGCGGGAAGTGCTGGGCGAACTCGCGGTACGACCATCCGACCGCTTGGCCGGCCTCGTCGACGGCGAACGCTCGGACGCCCGTCGTCCCCGCATCGATGGCCACCACCACACCCATGACCGGGCACGGTAGTTGCCCGTGCGACCGCGTTTAGAGGTCGGCGTCGGCGGGCACGCGTAGGGCACAGCCAAGCGTCCACGAGGGACCGGCGGAGGAGCTCATCATGTACATCGGTCTCGGAACCCTGATCATCATCATCATCCTGATCCTCCTGCTCACCTAGTCACGCAGGACACAGGCAGTCAGAACCAGGTCACGGCCCACGGTGCCGGCGACCAGCAGAACGCTGCGGTGGCTTGGCGGAGGGCACCGGCTCGGTGCTCGACCACCAGGCCAGCCGCGGCAGGGCTCCCCAAGCTGGGGTGACCGAGGAAGGCCGACGCGAGAGTCGAAGTATCGAGCTCGAGGTCGGCCTCCTCTGCTGTCGGCGTGCAGGTCGCGCCGGACGGCCCCCCCTGCAGGTGCCATGTGCCGCTGTTGGCCGGCAACAGCGAGTCGGTGACGTTGAGGGTGACGTCGATCTCGGTCATGTAGCTCCGGGCGCTCAACGCCGCGGGGAGGTCGATGATCCGCAGCCACAGCCCTTCGCCGAGCGTTCGCCGCAGTTGGCGCGGGTTGTGCAGCAGGTAGGGGAGGGGGTCATCGACCGGCCGGTGCCAGGCCGAGACCTTGGTGACGAGATCGATGTTGAGCAAGAACTGCCACAGGGCGCGCTCGGCGTCGGAGTCGAGAGAGATGGCATCGGCTACAGACAGGTGTCCCTCCGGACCCGACGCCCCCCAGGACCGGTCGATGCGGTAGGTCGCGTACGCCCGCAGTCGGCCAGCCCCGTCCTCCACGACCACGAAGAAGGCGTCATCGCCCATGAGATCGTCGCGGCGACGGATCCAGAAAGCTTCCTTGCGTCGCATCATCCCCGGGACGACGAGTCGCTTGTCCTCGTAGAGGCCGTTGGAGATGAACCGCCGGTGGACGAAGTCTTCGACCAGCCTGATCCGCAGGTCCTTGTCGGCCGGCTCGACGGCGAGGGCCGTGTCGGCCTTGTCGATCTCGACCGCCAGTCGATACGTGGCCATGCCGTATCCGAACCGCCCGTAGATCGGGGCCTCGGTCGCCCACAAGATGGCGAGGGGCTCGCCCCGCTCGGCCATGTCCGAAAGCTGGCGCTCCATGAGCCGGGTGAGGATCCCACGCCGCCGATGGGTCGGGAGGACGGCGATGCCCTTCACCGCATTCGTCCCGAGGTCAGCCCCGCCGGGGACCGACATCGTGGTGGCCATGGCCTCGGCTGTCCCCACGATCACGTCGCCGTCAAAGGTGGCCAGGGTTCGCCTGACCTCGATCCCCGCCTTCTGACGCTCGAACTGCTCGGCGTCGAAGCGGCTCCCGAAACCGGTGCTGGCCGCCCGGGCGAAGGCCTCGAGCTCGGTCTCGTCGATGGGACGTATCACAGGCTCCACGGCGTTGTTCTTAGCGCCTGGGCTTCCGACCCAATCGCTTGCCTGGGGACAACTTCGGAAAGTCACAGGGTTTCGGGGCTATCGGTCCACAGGAAAGGCTCCGTACCGTCATCGGAAACGGGAGACGACGGCGGCTCGTGCAGCCGTTCACGAACGCAAACCTTCGCGAACGGCCTCTGACCTGCGGTTTCTCTCACGTCTGTAACTACACACCTGTCGTTCATCCGGTATCTTGTATCTCGCACCGCCAACGGGGGCTGCAACCACAAGATGTTGTGATGTGGCGCCGGGCTCGACACAGCAGGACTACGGGAGGAAGACATGGCAATCGCACCGGAGCGGGCCGGGATCGGGATCCACCGCCACTTCACCACCGAGGGTCTTCACCCCTATGACGAGGTGACCTGGGAGCGGCGCGACGCCCGCATCACCAACTACCGAGACGGCACGGTTGCCTTCGAGCAGCTGGGCGTCGAGGTGCCCTCGTTCTGGTCGGTCAACGCCACCAACATCCTCGCCCAGAAGTACTTCCGGGGCAGCCTCGGCACCCCCGAGCGGGAGTGGTCGCTCAAGCAGGTGGCCGACCGGGTGGTCGACACCATCACGGCTTGGGGCCTCAAGGATGGCTACTTCGTCGACTCGGCCGAGGCCGACGCCTTCTCCGATGAGCTGAAGCACCTGATCATCCACCAGAAGGCGGCGTTCAACTCGCCGGTGTGGTTCAACATCGGCGTCCGCGACGTGCCTCAGCAATCCTCAGCTTGTTTCATCCTTGCCGTCGAGGACCGCATGGACGCCATCCTCGACTGGTACAAGGAGGAAGGCACCATCTTCAAGGGTGGGTCGGGCTCCGGCATCAACCTGTCG
>JAUTXA010000019.1 GCA_030838265.1 Actinomycetota bacterium
GACGTGGTCGAAGCGGTCGAAGCCGCCGCCCGCCGCGATCTGGGCGGCGCCCGTCAGCAGGCCGGCGCCGTCGGTGGCGTCCAGCTCGTCGAGATGGGCCTGGTAGCGGACGGCGAAGGCGGCCAGCTCGGCCCAACGGTCATCGGGTGGTGCCCAGCCCGGGCCGGGATCGGCCTCGCGCAGGGTCGTGACGGCGCGGGCCACCTCGTCGGCGAAGGCCCGCCGTCCGACATAGCGGTGGAGCGTGGGCCAGAGGGACTCGGCCCCCCGCTCGTCGTCGGCCAGCATCGCCTCGACCATGGCCCATTGCTCGCGCTGGCCCAGCAGGCGGCGCTCGTTGCCCGACCGGCTGGCCAGATCGTGGGCCACGCCGAACACGGTGGTGATGGGCAGCGAGTCGAAGCCACCCCTCAGGTCGGTGAGGATCTCGTCGCGGAAGGCCATCGACGCGGCGCGGTCGCGGCACACCACGAGGACCCGGCTGGCCGGCACGTCGCGGGCGAGAGCTAGGTAGCGGGCGCGCAGGGCCGTCGTCTTGCCCGTGGCCGCCGCACCCGTCACCCGCAGGCGACCGTCGCGGTGGTCGACCACGCTCCGCTGTGCCGCCGTGAGCTCCACGACGAGGAGGGTAACCGGGGGCTGTGACCGCTACGCCAGGGCGGGGGCGGGCCGGCCCAGCAGGAAGCCCTGACCCAGGTCGACGTCGAGAGAGCGCAGCATGTCGAGCTGGAGGGTGGTCTCGATCCCCTCGGCGATCAGGAGGCAGCCGGTCGCCTCGGCGAAGTGATCGAGGCCGGCGACGAGGGCCTGGCGGGCGGGGTCGCTCTCGATGCCGGCGACCCAACTCTGGTCGAGCTTCATGAACTGGGGCCGCAGGGCCAGCACGTGGCTCAGGCTGGCGAAGCCCGCTCCGGCGTCGTCGACCGAGACCTGCAGGTCGGGGGCCAGGCCGTCGAGGGCCGCCCGCAACGCGGGGTAGTCGTCGACCGGGTCGTGCTCGGTCAGCTCGAGGACGAGAGGCCGGTCCACCGTCTCGAGCAGGCTGGGCAGCGGGGGGCCGGCCATCACCAGGGCGGGCGAGACATTGAGGCTGAGGAACTGGCCCTCGGGCAGGGCCTGGGACTCGTAGATGGTGGCGGCCAGGGTGGCCAGCTCGAGGTCGATCCCGAGGTGCAGGCCGGAGGCCTCGGCGAAGCGCAGGTCGGGTCGGATGCCGTCGTCGAATCGGGTCAGGGCCTCGTAGCCCACGATCTCGTCGTCGGCCAACCGCACGATGGGTTGGTAGACGGGGCGGAAGGCGCCGTTGCGGATGATGTCGTCGAGCACCGCCCGCCGTCCCTCGCGCTCGCTGCGCTCGAGCAGGGTCAGGCCCAACAGGCCCGAGGCGATGCCGCCGAAGTCGATGGCTTCAGACAGGGCCCGGCCCACCTCGGCCGCCGCGGCCCGTCCGCCGGGAGGATCGGCACCGAGGAGCAGGATGCCGAGGAGCTGGCCGTCGCGGTGCATCGGCGCGCAGGCCAACGTGCCGGAGTCGGGGAAGGGCCCGCCCGGAAAGGTCGAGGCCCCCTCGACGTCGAGGCGCTCGATCCAGGGTCCGTGCAGGGCGCGGTCATGGATGTAGGCGGCGAGGGATCGGGGCAGGGGCCGGTTCGGGGTGAGGTTCCACGTCGACAGCTCGGTGGCAGCCAGCGGGACGGCCACACCATCGCCGAGGAAGGCGAGCAGGGCCACGCCCGACAGGTTCCCCTGGGCCTGCAGCTGCTCGCAGATGAGGGCGGCCGTCGTCTCGGGCGAGGCCTCGGGCTTGAGCTGGCAGAGGGCGCTGGCGATGGCCGCCCGCTCTCGCAGATGGGACTCGACGACGTCGGCCCACGCCGCCTGGCCGCGGAGCTGGGCCGTGACCCGGGCCACCAGCTCGTCGGCCTCGAAGGGCTTGACGATGTAGTCGGTGGCTCCAGCCGAGAGGCCCTTCACCCGGTCGGCCACCTCGTCCTGGGCGGTGACGAGGATCACGGGGAGGGTGCGGGTGGCGCGCTGGGTGCGGATGGCCTCGAGCACCTCGAGGCCCGACATCCCCGGCATGTTGAGGTCGAGCAGCACGGCGGCGAAGGTGCCGTGGGCGAGGAGCTCGAGGGCCCGGCGGCCACTGCTGACCTCGACGGTCTCGAAGCCCGCGGTCGACAGGCTGGTGGCAAGGAGGAAGCGGTCGGCCCGGTCATCGTCCACGACCAGGACAGGCGCGGCTGCCAGCTTCTCGTTCATGTGTCCTCCCTCGACCGCCACCGGAGGTGTGACTAGTCAATTCGGACTAGGCATCGGCTCCGGTTCGCGGACCTTGAGAGATTTCTTCCGACTCTTCTTCGACCGGCCCTTCCGCCACACTGGTCGCCATGCCCAGCCGGAGGACGGCGTCACCTGCCGCCGGGCGCGTCGCCCTCGTCGCGGTTGCCGTTGCCGCCTTGGCCGCGTGCACGCCGAGCAAGATCGACGCGGCGGCCGACGTGGCGGTGCGGGGCCGGCTGCTGCACCAGGCCGGGTCCCGTCCCGCGTCGGGCCGCACCGTCTACCTGACCCGCGACCTCGGCCCCAGCGACCTGCTCCCTGGTGTGCTCACCGCCGGCCTGGCTTGCCTCAGCGACGACAAGCCCGAGGTGTGCCGCTCGGGGGTGCGCCACGACCTCACGGAATCCGACGGACGCTTCGCCTTCGACCTGAAGGGCCGCGACACCCAGACGGTGTTCGGCAACACCCGCCATTTCAACCTGGCGGCTGAGGTGTCGCCGCCGCCCGGTCACGTCGACGGGGCGG
>JAUTXA010000022.1 GCA_030838265.1 Actinomycetota bacterium
GCCCCTACGCCGCCTTCTTCGCCGACCCGAGCCCCTTCCAGCACATGTGGTCGCTGGCCGTCGAGGAGCAGTTCTACCTCGCCCTCCCCCTCATCACCGTCGGCCTGCTCAGCTGGCGGCGGCGGACGGGCCGTTGGTGGCTCTTGGGCCTCGGCCTCGTCGCCATCGTCGGCTCCACCCTGGCCGCCGCCGCGCTCCACGCCCCCGGTGCCGCGCCGGGACGGGCCTACTACGGCACCGACGTTCGGATGGCCGAGCCCCTCGTCGGCGTCGTCCTTGCCGTCCTCCTCATCGCCCCATCCGGTCGCCGCATCCTCAACCGAGGAGGACGGGCCGCCCTCGACGTCATGGGCATCGCCGGTGCCGTCGGGCTGGGTCTGCTGATCTACCGGCTCACCGATCGCAGCGACGGCCTCTATCGGGGCGGGTTCCTCGCCGCCGCCGTCTGCACCGCCGCGATCTTGGCCGCGGCCACCCAACCCGGCACCCTCGTCGGTCGGCTGCTGTCGCCCGCGCCCCTCGTCGCGGTCGGGCGCGTCTCCTACGGCATCTACCTCTTCCACTGGCCCGTCTTCCTGTGGCTCACGCCGCGGAGCACCGGGCTCCACCCCATCGCCCTGCTCCTGGCCCGGTCGGCCCTCACCCTCGCCGCCGCCCTCGTGTCGTACTGGCTCATCGAGCGCCCGGTTCGTTGGGGCCGGGTTGCGGGCCGGCTGGCGGCCGTCGGGTGGTTCGACGCCAGCGTCGGCCTCCTCGCTGCTCTCGTCCTCATCACCCTGCCGCCCGTCCCCCACCGAGCCAAGGCCAGCGCCGCCGGGCCGACCACCGCCACCACCACGCCGGACCAAGCGGCCGCCGCGGTGGCCGCGGCCCGACGAACCGGGGCTGGCGCGAGCAAGGGCGCCCAGTCCGCGCCCAGTCAGAGCATCTCGTCGGCTGTCAAGGCTGCACCTCCGACCCCCCCGGGCCAGGGCGCCCAGGAGCTCATGGCCACGGACGGCGCGCCGGACAAGCCACCGACGGTGAAGGCGGGGCCGACCGGCAAGATGCCCCTCAAGGTGCTCGTCGTCGGCGACTCGATGGCCAGGAGCCTGGCCGCCGGGCTCAAGTCCTGGGCCCAGTCCCAGGGCGACGTCGTCGTCTACAACCTGAGCACGTCCGGATGCCCTTTGTCGGCGGGCGGCGGCACCCGTCGCTTCTCCGACGGCAGCGAGTTCGTGCTCCACGACTACTGCGACTGGTGGACGGACTCGACCAGCGAGCGCTCGAAGTACGCGGCCCAGTTCGACGCCGACGTCGTCGTCATGCAGGACGGCATGAACGAGCTGCCCGACCGTGAGACGGCGGCGTGGGACAACTACCGCCACCCCGGTCAGCCCTCCTTCGACAACTGGCTGCTGAACCAGTACTCGCAGGCCGTCAACACCTTCAAGGCCAACGGGGCCACCGTGCTGTTCCTCAACGCCGCCTGCGCCGACTGGATCGAGCTCGGGGGCGCGTTTCTCTACTACCAAGACAACGGCGATGGCGACAACCGGGTGGCCGCCATCAACCGCACGACCACGGCGACAGCGACGACGGGCGTGCAGATCGCGGACTTCGATGGCCACCTCTGTCCCAACGGGCAGTTCACCCAGACCGTCGACGGCGTCAACGATGCCCGCCCCGACGGCTATCACTTGAGCGCACCCGCGTCCGACGCCGTGTCGGAGCGGTGGCTGGGCCCCCTGATCCGCCAGGCCGCGGGCCAGGAGGGTCCGGTCCTCGGCCCGGGCTGAGCGTCTCCGGCTCGAGCCGACCTAGACCTACTCGCCGACTGGGCGCCGGTAGCGGAGGAGGACGACGCCGCTGCCGAAGACTCGGGTGTCGACGAGCTCGAGGTCGACCTGCGACTCCCCCGGCGCGAACAGGGGCTTGCCCCGCCCGATGATGACGGGGTGGACGTAGATCCAGTACTCGTCGATCAGATCGAGTCGTCTGAACTCGGCACCGAGGTCGGCCCCACCGAGGGCCAGGTCTCCCCCCGGTTGGGCCTTCAGCTCCACGACCTCGTCGACCACGACATCGCGGACCACGGTGGCGTTCCAGTCGGCCGTCTCCAACGTCTTCGAGTAGACGATCTTTGGCATCTCGCGCCAGATGCGAGCGAACTCGATCATGGGCTCGGTGCTGGTCGGGTCAGCATCGGCGGTCGGCCAGAAGTCGGCCATGAGCTCGTGCATCACCCTTCCGTCCAGGAAGGCACCCATGGCGCCGAGCGTGTCGTTGAAGTGGCCATGCAGCTCGTCGTCGACCCGGCCCCAGTCGAGCTCGCCGTTGGGCCCCGCGATGTAGCCATCGAGCGAGACCGACATCATCAACACGATCTTCCTCATCCGCGATTGCTACTGCAGGGTGAACGAGGCGACCAGTCGGTCATAGCCGGGTCGGGCGTCGGCCGTCGTCCGGGTCACTGACGTCACCGTGAACAGGCGGGGGCCGGCCAGGAACACCCGCACCCGGATGGCGGCGCCCGATTTTGTCATCACCGCGTCCTCGGCGGGCACACCCACAAAAGTGGTGGTGCCGCGGGAGACCACCGTCGCCCCCGTCTTGCTCGCCCCGCCGTCCACCGCCCCGTCGAGGATGCGCTGGACATCCGAGGGATCGGGAGTCGAGGGGAAGCGGGTGAGGCTGATGCCCGCCTCCTCGTCGCTGGTGAGCGAGTCATAGAGCACCACGGTGACCTCGAGACCGGTGAGACTCACCGTCTGCTCGGTGCGCTTCGGGTGGGTGGGGAACCGAGCCACGAAGCCGTCGCTCGTCCCCGCCGCGAATCCCGGACCGGAGGCCGCGTCCGTCGTCTTCTTCACTGTCCGGCCGAGCGTGGTGACGGCGATGATCGAGATGACGACAAGACCGACCAGCCCGCCCACGATGGCGAGGGCGATCTTGGCGCCGACGCCGAGGCCCGTCGACGGCGGGGTCCCGGGTGCGGCCCACTGCTGAACCGAGCTTGGACGGGCCTCGGGCGGGTACCACTGGCCGTCGCTGGCCTCCCACCAGCCCGGAGTCCCTGGCCCCGACCCTCCCCCGCTCGTGACCCCGGGGGCCGTTGGTGCACCGGCCGCTGCGGCGGCCGCGGCCCGGGCCGAGGCGGCCTCGGCGGCCTGAGCCTCCCGCAGCTCCTGCAGGTGCCGGGCCCCGATGCTCAGCCGGTCGTCACTGCCCTCAGCCATGCCGCCTCCGCTCCCCCTCATGGCCCGTCCTGGCCCGACAAGTGTGACACCGCCGCGACGCTGGTCGCGACACGACGGCCCAGGCCTGATCCGACGCGAGCGGGGTAAGACGGGGCCATGGAGTTCGACGAGAACGCGCAGCTCGACACGTCCCAGGTCGCCGACAACCGGGGCGGGATGCTCAGTGGCCTGCCGGGTGGGCGCATCACGGCGGGGGGCGGGGTCGGCCTCATCATCACCCTCATCGCCATCCTGCTGGGCGGCAACCCCCTGAGCGGCGGTGGCGGCGCCAGCAGCTACGGCACGCCGGGCAGTGCCAGCCAGCTGGCCACCACCTGTCGCACCGGGGCCGACGCCAACGCCCGCGACGACTGCCGCATCGTGGGCGTCGTCAACTCGGTGCAGGCCTTCTGGACGAGCCGCCTCGGCGGTGAGGGCCACCCCTACTCCCCCGCCGAGACCGTCTTCTTCACCGGCCAGACCCAGACGGGCTGCGGCGCGGCCTCGTCCGAGGTCGGCCCCTTCTACTGCCCGAGCGACGGCCGGGTGTACATCGACCTGGGCTTCTTCGGAGACCTCCAGTCGAAGTTCGGGGCCAAGGGAGGCCCCTTCGCCCAGGCCTACGTCATCGCCCACGAGTACGGCCACCATGTCCAAGACATCCTCGGCACCAACGACAGAGTGGCCGCCGACGCGCAAGGGGCGACGAGCGGATCCGTTCGCCTCGAGCTCCAAGCCGACTGCTACGCCGGCGTGTGGGCCAAGGGGGCGACCTCGACGGGGTTCATCAAGAGCCTGACCGAGGCCGACATCGCCGACGGGCTCGATGCCGCCTCCGCGGTGGGCGACGACCGAATCCAGAAGGAGTTCCAGGGCAAGGTCACCCCCGAGTCGTGGACCCACGGCTCATCGGCCCAGCGTCAGCGCTGGTTCACCACCGGCTTCCAGAACGGCAGCGAGAGCGCCTGCGACACCTTCGCCACCAACAACCTCTGAGCGACCGCTAGGCGTTGGTGGCGAGGCCGGTGCACACGCAGCTGTTCCCCGTGAGGCCGCCGTTGAGCGAGTCGAAGAAGCCGGCTGCCCCCTTGTCCTTCAGGTCCTTCAGGCCCTGTGGGTCGATCTGCTTCAACGTGCCGACGATGACGCTGAACATCGTCCGGGTGGGGCTGACATACCACTGGCCGTCGCGGCGGACCGTGACGAACCCGCCGTCATACGTCGCCCCCGAGAAGATCGGCAGCTGCTTGGGCAGATCCTGAGCGCACGTCTTGTGGTGGTAGTTGGTGGCGTCGACGGCGACGCAGCTGCCGTCCCACTCCAAGGAGAATGGGTTCCCGTCGAGGGTGGCCCGCATCAGGAAACCAGACAAGCGCACCACCGAGACGCCGCCGCTGGTCTCGGCTCGCAGGTTGAGGTTGTCGATCGTTATGCGGGGGAAGCTGTTGGCGGCCTTCATGTCGGCGACGTCGCTCTCGGCCTTGTCTATGAAGAGCGGTGCATAGTCATGCAGGGCCCGGGCCTCGTCCGGCGGCGTGAGCTCGATCATGCGCCGGACATCGAGTTGGGTGAGCGAGTCGAGCAGGGTCTTGACCGCGGCCTCCGGGGTGTCGGCGCCGCGCGCCTGGACGCCCTGACCGAAGGCGGGCGCCGACTCGTGGGCGTCGCGCCGGGCCTGCTCGGCCACCGAGTACCACAGGCTCACGTACCAGTGGCCGCCCTCCTTGACCGTGGCGATTCCCGCCGTCTTGTCCTTGGGATCGACGGCGGGGTCCGAGCCATGGCGCGTCGTGTCGGTCTTGGGGATGAGGTCGGCGAACAGCGACCCGACCGGCAGCTTGGCCAGGTCGGCGTCGTAGGTCACGGTTCCGCCGGTCAGACGCACGTAGGCCACGTTGTCGCCCACCGTCTCGGAGGCGAGGGCGAGATTGTCGATCTTCAGATCGATGCCCGTGATCTTGTTGAGGTCGGCAGTCGGAGACAGGGCGTTCAGGCGCTTGCCCTGGTCGAAGAGATCCTGAATGCCCTTGACCATCGATTCCCGCTCCGAGGGAGCCAGCGAGTCGAGGGTGCCCAGGACGTCCTCGTCGGCCACCGCGTTCATCATCTTTCGCACCGCCGCCTCGGGCGAGCCCGAACCGCCCGAGCCCGATGCGACCACGACCGCCCCCACCAGGCCGGCCGCCAACAGGGCCACGATGCCGATCCAGACGACGATGTGGGACGGGGTGCGGCCCGGAGGAGGTGTCGCCGCCGTGGTCTCGACGACCGGGAACGATGAATAGAACTCATCGCCGCCCTCCAGCGGCTGTCCCGGCGTCTCGCTCGTTCCTTCAGCCAACGTCTGCTCCTCTGTTCACAGCCAGGGTGCAGACCCCGGCCACCGCCGCAACCGCCGCAGCCCCGATCGAGAGCGCCACGCCCCAGCGCAGAGCGAGGGGTGACCGCAGCACGGCGACGCTGTTGATCAGAACGACCACGCTGGCCGCCAGCGCCAGTGTGGCCACCCACCGGTCGCGCTGCAATGCCGCCGCGATCCACGCCCCGGCGGCCAGGGCGGGAAGGGTGGCGATGGCGACCAGGCCAACTCGAACGGCCCAGGTCGGGTGGACCCGCAGGGCGCTGGCCAGCGCCAGCAGCCGGTAGCCCGAGCGATCGGCCGAGCCGCTGCGGGCCCACGGCCCGGCCGCCCCCAGGGCGCACGCCGCCGCCGCTGCCACCGCCAGCCACGCCACCACGCCTGAGCGGTGCCTTGCGTGGCTCATCTCACGCCCAGGGTCCTACGATTGGGGGCATGGCCGATCTCCTCATGCCCCTGCCTCCCACGTTCGACAGCGTGGAGGACGAACGCCTCCATCGCAAGCAACGCCTCGCCGGCTCGTTCCGGCTGTTCTCGAAGTTCGGTTTCGACGAAGGCGTGGCCGGCCACATCACCGCCCGCGACCCCGAGCTCAGCGACCACTTCTGGGTCAACCCGTTCGGGATGCACTTCTCCCAGATCAAGGCCTCCGACCTTCTCCTGTGCAACGAGCAGGGCGAGGTCGTCGAGGGGAACCGGGCCGTGAACCGGGCCGCCTTCGCCATCCACTCCCAGGTGCACGCCGCCCGTCCTGACGTGATCGCTGCCGCCCACACCCACTCGACCTACGGACGGGCCTGGAGCTCGCTCGGGCGCAAGCTCGACCCCATCACCCAGGACGTCTGCGCCTTCTACAACGACCACGAGCTGTTCGACGACTACACCGGCGTGGTGCTCGACACCGAGGAGGGCAAGCGCATCGCCCATGCCCTCGGCGAGAGCAAGGCCATCATCCTGCGCAACCACGGCCTGCTGACGGTGGGCCACTCCGTCGACGAAGCCGCGTGGTTCTTCATCACCATGGAGCGCTCGTGCCAGGTCCAGCTGCTGGCCGAAGCGGCGGGCAAGCCCGTCCACATCGATCCTGAGATGGCCGAACTGACCGCAGGCCAGGTGGGCAGCCACATCGCGGGGTGGTTCCAGTTCCAGCCCCTGTGGGACCGCATCGTCGCTGAGCAGCCCGACTTCCTCGACTGACTCTGCCGGTGGCGGCGACAACGGGCCGCCCCGGGTTCGCTCAGACGACGATGACGAGCGTGCTCATGATCTTGTCGGCGAAGGTCTGACGCTTGGCGTCCCAGAGCGGGAACAAGAAGCCGATGTAGCAAGGCAGGGCGTCGACGATGTGCAAGAAGAATCGGCCGATGCCCGCGCCGCCCCCGATGACCTGGCCGTCTGCTTCGCGCACAAGCTTGATGCCGGCCTGCTTCTTGCCGATGCTCTGGCCCGACTCGCCGCCGAGATAGGCGTTGTAGATGCCCCAGCCGAGGGCAGCCAGCGACAACAGGGCGCCAAGGGGCCTGTTGATGGCGAGCTGGAAGAAGATGGCGACAATCACGGGTGCCGTGTAATCGATGAGATTGGCCAGGGCCCGCTTGCCGAAGTCGGCCAGGGGCGGGCCGGTCCAACCGGCCTGACCGGGCGCGGCGTAGCCGGCGGGCGGGGCGTAGCCGGGGGGAGGCGGCGGAGGGGGCGGCGGCGGAGGAGGTGGGGTTGCTTCTCCGAATCCTTCGTTGCCCGGCGTCTGGTCGCTCATGGTCTCGCCTCCACGGTCGGTTCGGCCTA
>JAUTXA010000035.1 GCA_030838265.1 Actinomycetota bacterium
CGTCGAAGGGGTCGCCGGAGCCGGCCTCGTGGGCGGTGAGGGTCAAGGTGATGCCGGCGTCGGGCTGGCGCAGCCGGTTCCTTCGGAACCCGTCGCCCTCCACGTTGGCGACGATCTCGAATCCCAGGACCTGGCAATACCACTCGGTGCTGCGCTCCAGGTCGGTTACGGAGAGGCTGACGTGGGAATAGCCGGCGAGCGTGGGCACCCAAGACAATCTAACGGCGGGTGAGGCGTACCCTCGCAGGACCATGGCCCTTGACCGACCCCCGCCGAGCCGGACGCGGATGCTTCGGCGGGCCCTGCTGAAGCGCTGCCCTCTGTGCGGCGCCGGCCGGCTCTTCACGGGGTGGTTCCGGATGAAGGAACGCTGCCCGGGTTGCGGCTACCGCTTCGAGCGGGAGGAGGGGTTCTTCCTCGGCGCCTACGTGATCAATCTCGCCATCGCCCAGGGAATGGTCATCCTGTTGGCGGTCGTCCCGCTGATCGTGCGCCTGGCCGGTGACCCCGACGCCAGCATCGCCCCCTTCATCGTCGGCGGCGTCATCGGCGCAGTGGTGGCGCCGATGATCTTCTACCCGTGGTCGAAGACCATCTGGAGCGCCTTCGACCTGATGCTCCGGCCGGTCTCGGTCGAGGAGCCGGCCGACAAGAGGTAGCCCGTCTACTTCTCCTCGGCGCGGGGGAGCACGGCCACCGCCCCGTCGCCACTGCGGTGCCAGATGGTCCGCTGGGTGAAGGGGATCTCGATGCCGGCGTCGTCGAAGGCGGCCTTGATACGGGCCCGCAACTCCCGGGTGACCTTAAGCTGGTCGTGGGGCGCCGTCTTCAGGACCAGGCGAATGGTCACACTGTCAATGCCGAGGTTCTCGACCCCCCACACCTCGGGCTCCGACAGGATGGCCTCGGAGAACGACGCGTCCTCGCACATGGTCTGGGCGGTGCGCTTGATGACCTCCGTGGCGTGGGCGATGTCGGTCTGGTAGCTGACGTCGACGTCGAGGACGGCCCTCGACCACACCTGCGACTTGTTGCCGATCCGTTCGATGTGGCCGTTGGGCAGGTGCCACACCGTCCCGTTGACGTCACGCAGGCGGGTGGTGCGCAGGCTGACGGACTCGACGGTGCCGGTGGCGGAGCCGGCGTCGATGACGTCGCCGACGCCGTACTGGTCCTCCATGAGCATGAAGATGCCCGACAGGAAGTCGCGCACCAGATTCTGGGCGCCGAAGCCCACGGCCACGCCGACGATGCCGGCGCCGGCGATGAGCGGGCCGAGGTTGAGGCCCAGCTCGGAGAGGGCCATCAGAGCGGCAATGGTGAGCACCGTGGCCGACACGACACTGCGGAACAGGGCGGCGACGGTCTCGACCCGACGGGCCTTGCCGTTGATGAGCCGGGCCAGCACGCGGTTCAGGATCCGCCGGACCAGGAACGCCACCACGAAGATGAAGACGATTTTTGTAGGTTTGACGAGAAGCGTGTCCGACAGTTGTGCGAGCACGGCGTTGCCGGTCGAGCGGTAGACGCTGAGGCAGAGCGAACTGGCGTCGCCGGCCGGCCCGCACGGCAGGGCGCCGGGCTGGGCCGCGGCCGTGGGTGCGACCTGGGCCAGCACGGGGAACAGGGTCAGGAACATGGGGTACGTCCTCCCGCGACACAGTCGCGGTCAAGAAAAAGGGAGCGCCCCCGGCGACACAGGGGGCGACCGCGTCACCCTAGCGCGAGGTCACCCCCGCCAATCGACTCTTCCGGTTCAGCGCTTGGCCGGCGCCGGCTTCAGGTACCGGCCGTCGATCAGGTTGCGCTCGACGCCGCTGTCGAAGCGGACCCGGTAGCGGATCCACGACAGCCCGCTCACCTGGATCACCCTCCCCGGCGTGCCCGCCGGGATGCCGGCGACCTCCTCGGCCGTCACCACCCGGTCCCGCAAGGAGTACTCGGTGTCGGCCATGGGCTGACGGTAGCTCTCAGGCGGGAACACGGACGCATCTGGAACTGTTCTAAATCTTGCTATGGACGACATCCGCACATCGGTCCTGCCCCTTCTCCCCCTCGCCACCGGCGTGGTGCTCCCCGGCATGGTGGTCACGATGGCCATCGAGAGCCAGGAAGCCAAGGCCGCCATCGAGGCCACCGAGTCCTCCGAAGGCCGCATCCTCCTCGTCCCCCGCCTCGACGGGCGCTACGCCCGTGTGGGCACCGTCGCCAAGGTGGAGGATTCCGGCGAGCTGCCCAGCGGCCTCAGGGCCGTCGTCGTTCGGGGCCTGCACCGGGCCACGGTCGGCGTCGGTATTCCCGCGCCGGCGGGGTCGGCCCTGTGGGTGCAGGCCGAGCCGGTCTCCGACATCGAGCCGTCGCCCCGGGCCCGCGAGCTGGCCCGTGAGTACCGCGCCGTCATCGAGAACATCCTCGACTACCGCGGCGCCGGCGGCCTGGCCGAGGCCCTGCGCGGCATCACCGATCCCGGCGCCATGGCCGACACCGCCGGCTACTCGCCCGACCTCGGCTTCGAGCAGAAGCTCGAGGTGCTCGAGACCGTCGACGTGGAAGCTCGGCTGGAGAAGGTGCTGGCCTGGGCCCGCGACACCCTCGCCGACCTGACGCTCAAGGAGCGCATCCAGAGCGACGTGGCCGACGGCATGGAGAAGACCCAGCGCGAGTTCCTCCTGCGCCAGCAGATGGCCGCCATCCGCAAGGAGCTGGGTGAGGACGGTGACGGCGAGGGCGTCGTCGCCGAGTACCGCGCCAAGCTCGACACGCTGCCGGAGTCCACCCGCGCTGCGGTCGAGCGCGAGCTGGACCGGTTCGAGCGCACCAGCGAGCAGAGCCCGGAGCACGGCTGGATCCGCACCTGGCTGGACACCGTCTTCGAGATCCCGTGGGGCAAGAAGTCCGACGACAGCCTCGACGTGGCCGACGCCCGCGCCATCCTGGACGCCGACCACACCGGCTTGGAGGACGTGAAGGACCGCATCATCGAGTACCTCGCCGTCCGCAAGCTGCGGGCTGAGCGCGGGCTTTCGCCGGTGAGCGGTCGGGGCTCGGGCGCCATCATCGCCCTGGTGGGCCCTCCGGGCGTGGGCAAGACGTCGCTCGGCGAGTCGGTCGCCCGGGCCCTCGGGCGGTCCTTCGCCCGGGTGTCCCTCGGTGGCGTCCGCGACGAGGCCGAGATCCGTGGGCACCGCCGTACCTACGTCGGCGCCCAGGCCGGCCGCATCGTCCGCGCCCTGCGCGAGGCGGGCACGATGAACCCGGTCTTCATGCTGGACGAGGTCGACAAGCTGGGCAGCGACTGGCGGGGCGACCCCTCGTCGGCCCTCCTCGAGGTGCTCGACCCGGCCCAGAACCACACGTTCAAGGACCACTACCTGGAGGTCGACCTCGACCTCTCCGACGTGCTGTTCATCGCCACGGCCAACGTGTTCGACACCATCCCCGGACCGCTGCTGGACCGGATGGAGATCATCTCGTTGGACGGCTACACCGAGGACGAGAAGGTCGGCATCGCCCGCGACCACCTGCTGTCACGGCAGTTGGAGCGCAACGGGCTGTCGGCCGACGAGGCCTCGGTCACCGACGACGCCCTGCGCCTGGTCGTGACCGACTACACCCGGGAGGCCGGGGTCAGGAACCTCGAGCGGGAGCTGGGCAAGGTGCTGCGCAAGGTGGCCACCCGCCTGGCGTCCGCTTCGGTGGTGGCGCCGGTCGTCGTCGACCGTGACGACCTCCGCACCTACCTGGGCCGGCCCAAGTACTGCTTCGAAGCCGCCGACCGCACCGCTGTCCCGGGTGTGGCTACGGGTCTTGCGGTTACTGGGATGGGTGGCGATGTCCTCTTCATTGAGGCCACCTCACTGCCCGCCGCCGCCGGCCTGCCGGCGCTGACCCGTACCGGCCAGCTGGGCGACGTCATGAAGGAGTCGGCCGAGATCGCCCTCTCCTACGTGCGCGGCCACCTCGAGGTCGACCCGAACAAGCGG
>JAUTXA010000182.1 GCA_030838265.1 Actinomycetota bacterium
CAGGCTTCGTCCTTCAGCTCGCGGCGATCGAGCTCCCACACCGACCACAGCCCGCCCAGGTCGAGAGGGCCGTCGATGTCGTAGACGTCGTCGGGCTCGATCTCGAGCTCGCGGATGAGCAGGTCGCGGATCTCGGGGCTGGCGTGGCGGTCGATCTCGAGGCGGACGGCCTCGCCGAACCGGCGGCGCCGCAGCTCGAGCTCGACGGCGGCGAGGAGGTCGTCGGCCTCGTCCTCTTCGAGCGTGAGGTCGGCGTTGCGGGTGACGCGGAAGCTGTACTGCCCCTCGATCTCCATCCCCACGAAAAGGGACGAGAGATGGGCGGCGATGACCTGCTCGAGAGCGACGAAGCGCTCGCCGTCGGACATCACGACGAACCGGGGAAGCAGCGGTGGCACCTTGACCCGGGCGAAGCGCCGCTCCCCCGTCACCGGGTTGCGCACCACGACGGCCTGGTTCAGCGACAAATTCGAGATCTCGGGGAAGGGATGGGCGGGGTCGACGCAGAGCGGCGTGAGCACCGGGAAGATGCGCTCCTCGAAGACGCCGACGAGGTAGGCGCGGTCGTCGTCGTCGAGCGAGGCCCAGTCCGACAAGCCGATGCCCGCGTCGGCCAGGGACGGGACGATGTCTTGAACGAAGGCGGTGTACTGCCGCTCGAGGAGCTCGGAGACCTTGAGGCGGATGGCGGCCAGCTGCTCCTCGGGCCCGAGGCCGTCGGCGCCGGTGGCACCGAGCCCGGCCTCGACCTGATCCTTGAGGCCGGCCACCCGGACCTGGAAGAACTCGTCGAGGTTCTGGCTGAAGATGGCCAGGAACTTGGCCCGCTCGAGGAGGGGGACGCTCGGGTCCTCGGCCTGGCAGAGGACGCGGGCCCCATAGTCGAGCCACGAGAGCTGGCGGTTGAGGTACGGCGGGGCCTTGCCTGCGACCCCGTCGGTGTCCGGGGGTGCCCAGGCCGGCGCGGGGCGCTCGCCCGGTGTCCCGCTCAGATCGATCTCGTACGTCATTCCGGCCTCCACCCCTTGCGTACCCCACTGCTGGCCGGGCGGCAAGGCGTTCCCTGTCATCCCGGTCTAAACCGGAGGGGTGGCGCCGATCGACACGCTGGCCGACCTCTACGACGCGATCGTGGCCGACGGCATCGCCCGGCTCGATCGCCATTGGGAAGCGGCGTTGGCGGGCCAAGAGGTGGCGGTCCACCAGTCCCGGGTGGCCCTCCGCCGACTGCGGTCGCACATGGCCATGCTCCGGCCGTGGGCTGAGGCCTCGTGGGCCCGGCCCCTCGTCAAAGACCTGGCCGCCCTGGCTGCCCCCCTGGGGCCGGTCCGGGATCTCGACGTCCTCGCCGGCCGCCTCATCCTCGATGGCAACGAGAAGTTGGACGGCGGCGGCGAGCCGCTCGAGGCGCGCCGGGCTCGGCAGCGCCAGCGCGCCCTGGCCGACGCCCAGAGGGCCCTTGACAATCCGGAGGCGTCATCGCAGCTGGCTCGGGTCCGCCAGCACTTGGCCACCCCGGCTCTGGACGGGACCGTAGCCATCGCCACGGTCAGCACGATCGTCTTGGACGACGCGTGGGCTCGGGCCAGCAGCACCGTCGACAACCTGAAGAAGCGCCCGCGTGATGCCGAGCTCCATCGAGTGCGCATCAAGGTCAAGCGGTTGCGGTACGGCGCGGCGGCACTCGCCTCTTCACCGGAGGACCACCGGCGGCGGCTGGCCAAGAAGGCGGCCGCCGTGCAGGACGTGTTGGGCGGGCTGAACGACGCCAGCTTCGCCGAAGCGTGGCTGCGCGATGCGTCTGCCGGATCGACGCGTCTCGTGGCCTTCGCCGCCGGGCGGCTGGTCGAACGCGAGCTGGGGCGCGCCGCCAGCGCCCGCTCCGACTGGAGGCCGCGGTGGGAAGCGCTGGCCCTCGAGGCGGCGAGGGTGGTCGGCCAGAAGGGCGCCACCTCGTAGCATGAAGAGCGTGCGCGTGGCCGCTCTCGATCTCGGGAGCAACTCCCTCTCGCTGCTCGTCGCCGACGTCAGCGAGGCAGCCGACATCCGATCGGTAGCGAGGGAGAAGGTGGTGCTCGGTCTCGGTGCGATCGTGGCCCGCGAGGGCACCATTCCTCCTGCGTCCGTCCACGACGTGATCGAAGCGGCCAACCGCTTCCGGGCGATCGTCGATGCCGAAGACGTCGAGATCGTCAGCGTGTGCGCGACCAGCGCCTTCCGCGACGCCAAGAACGGGACGTCGGTGGCGAACCGCGTGGGCAAGATCATGGGTAGTCCGGTGCGGGTGATCAGCGGCGCTGAAGAAGCGGCGCTGGTGTTTCGCGCTGTGCAAGCCAGCGTCCTGCTCGATCCCTCGCCGGCCGCGGGGCTCGATCTCGGCGGTGGGAGCCTCGAGCTCACCTTGGGCGACCACCGCGGCCTGCGATGGTCCGAGAGCCTGGCGCTGGGGGCCGGCCGCCTCACCGCCGAGCTGGTGCGCAACGATCCCCTGAGCCGCGGCGACCGCCGGCGGCTGACCGATCGCATCCAGGAGACCTTGGCGCCCGCCATCGCCGAGCTGAAGGCGCGCCAGCCCCAGCAGCTGGTGGGCAGCGGCGGCACCCTGCGTGACCTGGCCCGGGCGTTGGTGAGCCGCAGCGGCGGCCTGGTGGTGGCGTCGACGCAGGTCTCGGTGGGCATCGACGCCCTCGCCCAGTTCGCCGACGAGCTGGCCGATCTCGATGCCGCCGCCCGCGTCACCATCGGCGGCATCGATCCGCGACGGGCCGACCAGATCCCGGCGGGAGCGATGGTCGTCGTCCTCACCGCCGAAGCGTTGGGGTTCAGCCAGCTCACGGTCTCGGCTTGGGGTCTGCGCGAGGGCATGGTGCTCGAGGCCGCGCGGTGCCCGGCTCCCGACGAGCCTCGCCTCACGAGGCGAGCGTCGGTGGTCGACCTGGCCCAGCGCTGCAATTGGGACGAGGCCCACGCCCGCCACGTCGCCGACCTGGCGACCCAGCTGTTCGACCAGACCAAGGCCGCCCACGAGCTCGACGCGGTCGACCGCGAGCTCCTCGAGTACGGCGCCCTGCTCCACGACGTGGGCCGCCACATCGCGGCCGAGGACCACCACAAGCACGCCGCCTATCTGATCGAGCACGGCGGGTTGCGGGCCTTCACCGGCGAGGAGCTGGCCGTCATCATGTGCCTCGGGCGCTTCCACCGCAGCGGCGAGCCCAAGACCTCGTTCCCGCCGTTCGGCCAGCTCGAGAACAAGGCCAAGGCGAGGGTGCGGACCTTGATCGCCATGCTCCAGGTCGCCGACGGCCTCGATCGATCCCACAGCGCCATGGTCAAGGTGATCGACGTGTCCGTCACCTCGCGCCTTGTCACCATGAGGCTGGCGGCGGGCGCCGAGGCCGAGGTCGAGCGGTGGAGCGCGGCCGAGCGCAGCGAGCTGTTGGCGTCGGTCTTCGAGCGGCCGGTGAAGGTCACGCTCGCCCACGTGGCCACGCCCGCCACGGCTTGATTTCCCAGCTCTAACTCAGACAGTTAATATCCGAGTTATGAAGCTCGGACAGGGCGTCGAATGGGGCATCCACTGCTGCGCCATCCTCGCTCTCCTCCCCGACGGCACCGCCCTTCCCTCCGCTCGGCTGGCCGAGTTCCACGACGTGCCGCCCGCCTACCTGGCCAAGCACCTGCAGGCCTTGGCCAAGGCGGGCATCGTCACCTCGACGGCGGGGCCGAAGGGTGGCTACCGCCTCGCTCGGCCGGCCGCCGAGATCACGCTCCTCGATGTGGTCGAGGCCATCGAGGGGCGAACGGCGGCGTTCGACTGCACCGAGATCCGCCAGCGCGGCCCGGCCGCCGTCG
>JAUTXA010000052.1 GCA_030838265.1 Actinomycetota bacterium
GGCTTCGGCCGCCACCGCTTCGTCGTAGGCCAAGGCCAGACGCCGAAGGTCTCCGCCTGAGGCGGCGAAGGCTTCGGAGGCGGCGAAGGCATAGGAGAGCGCCATTGAAGCGCCCCAGCCATAGGCCGGGTTGGTCGTGCACAGCGAATCGCCCACCGCCAGCAGGCCGAGGACGAGGGGCTCGCCGTCGACCACGTAGCGGCGGCGGCTGTTGACGTTGCCCGCCATGACCTGCACGTCGTGGATGGGCTCGCTGTTGGCCGGGTCGAGCCACGGCTCGATCATCGGGAAGAGGCGGCCGGCCGTCTCCCAGGCCCAGTTGTGACGCAGGACCTTGAGCTCGTCGTCGTGGTCGGCCACGAAGTACGAGATGCCGAACGTGCCGTGATCGCCGGTGAACCCGGCGAAGGCGATGTTCTCGACCACGCCCCGGATGGCGAAGAGGGCGAGCTGGTTGAGCATCGACTCGGGGCGCTGGCGGTAGTAGCGGGTGTAGTAGGTGGTCGAGGTGGTCTGGATCTCCTCGGGCACCGTCACGCCGCAGTCAGCGGCGAGCCACTTGGCCACGGGAGACCGGCGTCCACCGCAGTCGAGGACCAAGTCGGCGGTGAGCTCGGTCCCGTCGCGCAGGCGGACGCCGGTGACGGTGGGCAGTGCTGTGGCGTCGGTGGCGTGGTCGTCGGCGGCGTCGGCGTAGAGGAGCCCGTCGACCACCTCGCGGCCGCGGATCTCGACGCCGGGCTCGGCCTCGGCCACGAGACGGAGGGCGAGCTCGAAGGCGGGCCGACGGGTCAGGAAGCCGGTGTACTGGTCGTCGTCCGCGGTCCACAGGTCGGGCGGCGCCAGCATCTTGAAGGTGTTGGACTCCTCGATGCCGTCGGCGTGCAGCTGATCGACCACCTGCGGGATGTACTCGAGCAGCAGGTTGCGGCTGCGGCTCGAGAACAGGTGGGGCTGGTGGAACTGCGGCACGTTGCGCCGGTCCCACGAGGTGAAGGCCTCGTCGCCGCTGTCGGTCTCGGGCGGCGGATCCCGCTCGATCACCGTCATGGTCCACCCCCGGCGCGCCAGTGCCACCGCCGATGCCAGCCCGGCGACGCTGCCGCCGATGACGAGGCCTCGCTTCCCCATGTCCTCCACCCCCTGGAGCTTGTTGGACAAATGTTATCGAGAGCCCAAGCGGGTGAGGATGTTGCGGGTGATCTGCTCGATCTGCGGGTCTCTCCCGGCCAGACCGTGGGCCCAGTCGGTCGACCCCGACGTCACCACCGTGGCGCCGGCCTTATTGGTGTAGGCCCCGAGCACGGCGTGGCCGTGACGGATGCGCTCCATCGCTTCGGGGTCGCGGGTGCCGAACACGCGTGACGCGATGTACTCCAGCTCGCTCGGCTCGCCCGGCTTGGGAGGACGGGGCGCCGTCTCGCGGGTGAAGTGCTGGGTGGGGCAGGTGCCGAGGATCTCGAAGGTCGCCGGCGTGCCATCCTCGCCGGTCGGGTAGGGCAGCCCGTCGCGGTAGGTGAACACGCACCCGTCGCACTCGTAGCCGACGACCGTGGCACCGGCGCCGAGCACGTCGCCGTAGCCGAGGCCGGTGCCGTCGAAGATCCAGTGCCCGGCCCGGTGGACGGTGTAGCCGCCGAGGCCGGCGGTGACGTTGCGACCGATGCGGTGATAGCCGCCGCGGGTGAAGCTGACGCCGGTCATGTGGTTCTCGGGACGACCGGTCATCACGTCGGACCAAAAGGTTGTCACCTCGGGCTCGCGGTCGGTCTCGATGAGCGGGTCGTTCTTGAAGAAGCCCTTGTAGCCGACCATCACGTCGTGGTCGTCGCCCTCGATGCGGACCTGCCACAACGACGTGTTGCCCGAGAAGAAGGCGGCGTTGCCGCCGCGGGCGATGAAGGCTTCGACCGTGTCGCGCATCCCCATCGACCAGTACTCGTCGTGGCCGACCGACAGGTAGAGGCGGGCGCCGTCGAGCACCTCGGGGTGCTCCTCGAGGTCGGCGTTGGTGCACACACCGATCTCGAAGCCTTGGCCTTCGGCCCACTCGATGAACGGCAGCTCCCAGTCGGGCCAGCCGGCCGAGCCGGCGTAGCCCGACAGGTGGTTGAGCTGGATGTAGCCGACGTGGGCCGCGTTCTGCGGGTCGGGCGCGCCTGTCCCCGTCACCCGGCGGCCCTTGCCCGGCGGCTTGTACAGGTAGCCCGCCGCCATGGGCCGCTGCATCGAGACGTGGGTCCCGCCGGTGTAGAGGTTGGGCCCGCCGAAGTCGTTGTAGGCGTTCCAGGTGTTGGTGGCCAAGGCGAGCACGACGCGGGCGGCTCCGGCGCCGAGCGAGGGACGGACGACGAAGAAGGCGTAGTCCCGCCGCACCTTGTCGCCCACGTCGATCTCGAGGACGACCTCGTAGTAGCCCGACCGCCACGTGGGGTCGACGTCGAGGGTGAGGGCGACGGGCCAGCCGCTCCCCTTCGAGGATGCGTCCTTGGGCGTCTCGTGCTCGTCGGCCCCGACTGAGTCGTCGCGGAACACGACGTCTCTTTGGGCTCCGACCCGGGCCACCTCGACCCGCACCGGCCGCCCACCCGACGAGGACAGGTGCAGGCCGACCTGCTCGCCCGCGGTCGCCGACTGCGGCCAGCAATATCCGGTCACCACCTCGCGGCTCATGGCAGGGGACCCTAACGGGACGCTCGGCGCTCGGCTGCCCAAGACGGAGCCGGGAGCGTGGCCGACCGGTAGGACCCGTATCCTCGATGTCGTCGTGCGGTCGTGAGCTCCACGTCCGTCGCGACACCCAAGGAGGGACTCCATGCCCAAGACATCAAAGGCCACGACCTCGCAGAAGGTCGAGGTCGAGGGCTACCAAGGCAACATCGAGAACTTTGACGGCGGCTACACCGTCGCCTTCGAGACCTACACCGCCGATGCCGACATGTCGGCGCTGTTCGCCGGGCTGCCCGACGACCAGTGCCAGTGCCCACATTGGGGCTATGTCGTGAAGGGCGAGCTCACCTACAAGACCAAGGCCGGTGACGAGACGTTCGTGACGGGCGACGCCTATTACGTCGGCCCCGGTCACACGCCGGTGCTCACCGCCGGCACCGAGGTCATCGAGTTCAGTCCGACGGCCGACATGGAGAAGACCATGGAGGTCGTCATGAAGAACATGGGCTCCGCGGGCTGAGCCACCGAGCCGCCGTCGCCGCGGCTTGACGGGGAGGCCGAGCGAGAGTCCGTGGGGCTGACTAGCCCGTGACAATGACGCGATCCGGCTATGGAAGGGCTATTGAATCCGGAAGCGCCTTGCGTCATTGATTACTGGCAGCGGCGAAACAGCCACTGACGGCAGTCAACAGACCCCTCGGCGGGGACCGCGAGCAGAGTCGGTCAACCGCCAGGGCCATGAAGCGAGGGAGAAACGTGGAGTCACTCCTCTGGCGCGGCGCGCCCCGACTGCGGGTCCTGATCCTGGCCCTGGTCGTGGCCGCCTCGACGCTGGCCGCACCCCCGGCGTCGGCCAGACGGGGCGTGGCCTGGATCTCGGCGCCCCTGAGCGGGACCGAGCAGCTGGCCGTCATCGTGCGGGCCGCCCCCGGCGGCCTCGATGCCGCGGCGGCGGCCGTTACCGACGCAGGCGGCACCGTGGGAACGGCGCTGCCGATCGTCAATGGCTTCGAGGCCACCGTCCCCGCCGCTGCCATGCCGGAGCTGAAGGCGAGCCCGGCGATCGCGGCCATCACGCCCAACGTCAAGGGCCGGTTCGAGCAACTCTCCTACGACGCCACCACGACGGCGACGAACTTCGCCAAGACGACGGGTGCCACCTCGGCGTGGGCCAACAACAACCTGGGAGCCGGCGTCGGCGTCGCCATCATCGACACAGGTGTCTCAGCCCACAACGACGTGGCCAACCACATTGCCTACGGCCCTGACCTCTCGGGCGAGGGCACCTACATCGACACCTACGGCCACGGCACCGTCATGGCCGGTCTGATCGGTGGCGATGGGACCGACTCGGCCAACCGCACCGGCGGGGCCTACGTGGGCATGGCGCCCAAGGCCACCCTGGTCTCGGTCAAGGTGGCGGGACGTAACGGCGTGGTCGACGTCTCGACCGTGCTGCAGGCCATGCATTGGATCGCCAGCTACAAGGATCAGTTCAACATCCGGGTCGTCAACCTCTCGTGGGGCACGGCCTCGACCCAGAGCGCCAGCCTCGACCCCCTCAACTACGCGGTCGAGCGCCTGTGGGGGATGGGCATCGTGGTCGTGGTGGCCGCCGGAAACGGGGGGCCCACCGCCTCGACGATCACCAAGCCAGCCGACGATCCCCTCGTCATCACCGCCGGGGCCTATGACGACAAGCAGAACCTCGATCCCAGCGACGACAGCATCCCGTCGTGGAGCGCCCGAGGCCCGACCAAGGCCGACAACTTGGCCAAGCCCGACCTGGTGGCCCCCGGCCGCACCCTCGTCGCCACCCGCTCGTTCGGCTCGGCGGTCGAGTCCGAGAATCCGAAGGCACTCATCAGCCCCAGCTACATCAAGGGCAGCGGCACCTCGGAGGCCAGTGCCGTCACGTCCGGAGCGGCGGCACTTCTCCTCGCCGCCCGCCCCACCCTCACGCCCGATCAGACGAAGGCCGTGCTGAAGGGCTCGGCTTCGCCACTGGCTACCTTCCCGGCCACCGCCCAGGGCAGCGGCCGTCTCCAGGTCGCCGCAGCTCTGACCCGCGCCTCCGGGCCCGCGACCTGGCAGTCGCCGGTGGCCAGCGGCTTGGGCACGATCGAGTCGAGCCGGGGCGGCCTCAACGTCCAGACGGACTGCGGCAGTGACGGCACGGTCGATGTCATCAGGGGCGAGATCGACGTCCGCTGCGAGGCCTGGGACCCGATGGCGTGGACGGGCTCTTCATGGACGGGTTCTTCGTGGACGGGTTCGAGTTGGACGGGTTCTTCGTGGACCGGATCTTCATGGACCGGGTCGTCGTGGACGGGCTCGTCGTGGACGGGGTCGAGCTGGACCGGGTCGTCGTGGACGGGGTCGAGCTGGACGGGCGGCACGTGGACCGGGTCCTCGTGGACCGGCTCGAGCTGGACTGGGTCCTCGTGGACGGGGTCGTCGTGGACGGGGTCGTCGTGGACGGGCTCGAGCTGGACGAGTGCCGTCTATGACGACACCTTCGACGAGTTCCTCACCGCCTTCTGGGGACCGCGGCCGAAGGTGGGCAAGCACGTGAACGGCGAGGACTCCGACCAGCCCGTCGTGACCCGGATGGGACCGAAGTGAGCGGGCCAACCCAGGGGGCGACGGACGCGTCCCTCCGCCGCTTCCTGCTGGTCATCAACCTGCTCGGGGCGGCGTCCGTCCTCTCGGCCCTTCTCGATCCGAGCGCCCTGCTCCACCCGCCGGCGGTGATCCGCCTCCTGGCCGCGGGCACGGCCTTCGTGGTCGGCGAGCTGGCCCTGCTTCACATCCGCATCGGTGACGAGAACCACTCCTTCACGTGGTCCGAGGCGGCCATGATCATCGGCATGGTGCTGGTGCCGGCGCCCTGGGCCCGCATCATCGGCCCTCTCGGCGTGGCCCTCGTCCACCTGTGGTGCCGCCGGTCGGCCGTCAAGGTCGCCTTCAACGCCATGTCGTTCGCGGTGGCCTTGGTGCTGGCTCGGGTGACGTTCGACCTGGTGGGCGGGGCCGACCCCGGCATCCACCAGCTGCGGACGTGGCTCGCCCTCTCCCTGGCCTCGTTCGTCTTCTTCGTCTGGAACGGCGGGACGGTGGCCACCGCTGTCGCCCTCTCGCAGGGGCTGCGCGTGCGCGACGTCTACCGACGGGGCCTGGCCCTGCAGGCCTTTGTGTGGATGGGCAACACCACCTTCGGCCTGGTGATCGTGACGGCCGCGGCCCGCGACCGCCGGCTGCTCGTGGTCGTCCCTCTCTTCCTCGTCTTCCTCTACCTGGCCGACCGCGGCTACCTGCGGGCCATGGAGGAGCGCGACCAGTGGCGCCTGCTGCAACAGGTGTCGGCCGGGCTGGTGTCGGTCGACGGCGACGCCCTGGTGACCCAGCTGCTCGAGGGAGCGCGCGAGCTGCTGCGGGCCGACGTCGTCGAGCTGGTCGTGACCGAGGCGGCCGGCACCGCGGCGCGCTACTGCTCGTTCGAGGCGGGGACCTGCGAGCACACGATCGGCGCCGACCAGGTGCTCGACCCCGAGGCGCTCGGCCTGGCGACGGTGCTGGCTGCACCGCTGGTCGACGGCCACGGGTCGGTGGGGCGCATCACCGCCGGCTTCCGCAGCGCCCACAAGCTGACGGCCCGGCACCGCCACGTC
>JAUTXA010000070.1 GCA_030838265.1 Actinomycetota bacterium
GGCCCCGGGGCCCGCAGTGTCAGCCGATGATGACAAAGACGCAGAAGGGAGAGAGAGATGGTGGCGGGTGGCCAGTGCTCTGCACCTGGCACCACCGGCTGAGCGACCGCTACGAGGCGTTGCCGACCATGTCGGGGCCGGCGGCGCCGACGGGATCGGCGTTGGAGCCCGCCCAATCGCCGACCGGTGAGAGACCGGATGCGGCTCGGAGGTCGATGACCTCGCCGAAGCCGGCCAAGCTGTAGGCGCTCTTGTATCGGGTCGAGAAGTGGTGGGTGTTCCAGGCCACGTTGAGGTCGCCATTGGCGCCGGTCGCGGTGAGGCCGTCGATCATCTGCTGGGTGGCAGAGGGGTCACCCTTGACGTAGCGATCGAACCAAAGCGCGCTGTAGTAATCGGCCAACTTGGTGCCGTAGTTGGTGGCCGGCAGGATCCAAGGGATCTGGGTCCACTCGAGGTGAGTGCCGCCCCGGATGGTGAGCGAGAACGTGTCGAGGCCGGCCGCCTTCCAGGCGTTGTGGGCCGCCAGGTGGCTGTTGGCATCCGGCGCGTTCGGGGCCGGCGTCGGGTTCAGGAAGTACCCGTCGGCCTGCTCGTTGAGCCCGGGCACGGCGGGCTGTACCCCGGCCCCTCCTCCGAGGGCGTCCCACCCGATCACGGCCTTGATGGGGAACGACTGGCCCTCACAGAGCGCCAGGGTCTTCCAGTAGTCCTTGGCGTCCGAGCAAGCCTGCACCGCCGACACGGCACCGGCGCCGAGCGAGTGGCCGGCGATGCCGAGGCGCGAGTGGTCGTAGGCGGCCCACCCCGGGTTGACCCAGTCGAGGTGCTCCCCGGTCGTCGCCGCCGTGGTCTTGGCCGCGTCGACGTCGGCGGCCGTACGCGTGCCAGGGACGTAGGGCTGGCCGGGGGTCGAGGCAAAGAACCGGAGGGCGTCGATCGTGCCTTGGTAGAAGTTGCCGTTCTGCTGGGAGGGAACCCCGTCGCCGTTGGGCGTGGTGTCGCCGAAGGCGTGACCGGTCGACTCGCTCTCGCCCTGGCCCTGCACGTCCCAGGTCATGACCTCGTAGCCCCGAGCCACGAGAGTGCGCGCCGCCCACCAGTACATGTGCTCGGTGCCCTGGATGGAGCCGGTGGTGATCACGACGCCGGGCTTGGCCGTGCCGTCTGCGCCCCAGATCCGGCCCGAGAGCTTGGCTCCCGTGCGGGAGAGGAACTGGATCCGGATCGGCGTGAGGGCGTGGTACTGCCTGGGGTCGCCGACCGCCCCGCCGGGCAGGAGCTGACCCAAACCGCCATGCAGGCGCCCGCTGCGCAGATCGTTGATCTGGTTGGCCTGGGCCGTCAGCCACGTCTCGGCGGCGGTGAACTGGAAGGCCGAGCCGTACTCCGGGCTAGTGAACTCGCCAAACTGGCGCTCAGATGATCGGCTCACGTTGTCGGCGTCGTGGCGGGCGTACTCAGGGTCGGAGTAGTCGTTTCCGGCCCGAGCGATCGGGGCGAAAGCCAACAGGCCGCAGAGCGCGGCTACGGACGCGGCGATGAGGGAACGGGGGCGCATCAGGTTCCTTCCGTCAGGGGCGAAGTGCGACCTTTGACACTTCTGCCCGAGACGGCGGGATTCCTCCCCGTTCCCTCACATCGCGTGAGATTCGCTCTACGAGAGCAGACTCTTCGAGTTGAGGAAGTCCCTGGCGACGACCGACGCGTCGGCCAGGTCGACATAGACCTTGGTGTCGAGGGCGATGAGCTCGTCGGTGGTGATCGACGCCGAGACCCGGTTGAGGATGGTCTTCACCTCGTCAGTCGCCTTGTCGGCCCGGATGGCGGGAACGATGTTGCCAGCGAGCTGGATCTTCTTGTCGTCGTCGAGCAGGACGTAGTGCTTGGTCTTGATGTCCGGGTCCGCGGAGAACAGTCGGGCCACCTGGACCGTGGTGTTGTCGAGCGCCGTCTTGGTGGTCTTGCCGCCGGCGTCGAGAGCCTTGAAGCTCTTGAACTTGATCCCGTAGACCTCAGTCAGACCCTTGTAACAGGTGGTCCGGGTCTCGCATTCGGACGGCCCGCCCATCGTCAGGGTCCCACGGGGAACCTTGGTCGCCAGATCGGAGATCTTCTGGAGGCTGTATCGGTTGGCAGTGGCCAGGGTCACGGCAATGACATCACCGTCCGTCGCGTTGCTCGGCGTGAGGGCGATCGCCCCGTTGGCCTGTAGGGCGGTGTTGAGCTTGGTGGCCTGGGTGGCCACGTCGTCGCCCGCCGCCACTTGATCCTTGGCCAGGAAGTCGAGGGCGTTGCCCAGGTATTCGGGAATGAGGTCGACGTCCTTGTTCTTGAGCGCTGGTTCCACGATCTCACGCGTTCCCAGTTGCTTCTTGTAGCTGACGGTGTACCCGGCCTTGGCTAGCGCCTGCCCATACATCTGCGCCAGAACGTCGCTCTCGCCGAAGTTGAACGAGGCGATGACGAACGACGGCTTCGCCGCCGTCGAGGTCGTGGTGGCCCCGCCAGCGTTCTTGTTGGAGCTGCCACCCGACTTCCCGCACGCTCCTGCCAGCAGCAGAAGCGCCAGGATCATCGCCCCGGCAGCACCTTTACGGTGGATCCGCATTGGGTCTTTCTCCCTCTCTGTTGGTGTTGCAGTCGGGCAAGTCGCCCTAACCACATCTTTATGCCGTCGGAGCGGTGGCCGCACCTGCGACCGGTGCGAGGTCGACCTTTGAGGCCTCGCCCCTCAGGCCTGGTGATGTAAAAGCCCTCTGCAGAAGGGCCAGCCCCAGCTCGGTGAGGACGGACAGGAGTGCCACCAACACCGCCCCGACGAAGAGCATGGGCTTGTTCTGCTGGGCCAGCCCATCGACGATGTACCGGCCCAAGCCACCCCAAGCGACAAGAGCCGCCAGGCTAGCGGTGGCCACCACGTTCACCGCTGACGTGCGGACCCCCGCCATGATGAGCGGGAAGGCGACCGGCAGCTCGACCCGAAGAAGCATCTGGCCGGCCGTCATGCCCATTCCCCGCCCTGCTTCGACAATGTCGGGATCGACCGACGTCATGCCCACGTACGTGTTGGTCATGACGGGTGGGATGGCAAGGGCGACAAGAGCGGCAAAGGCCGGCTTGGCCCCAATCCCGAAGAGCTGGGCGCCGATGACGAGGATGGCGAACGACGGCACCGCTCGACCCACGTTCGAGATGTTCACGGCCAGCACACCACCCCGGCGCAAGTGGCCGAGGACGAGGCCGACGGGCAGGGCGAGCACCAGGGCCGTCACCACGGCGAGCAACGACATCACCATGTGCTCCTCGACCCGGTGGGGGATGCCAGCTGGGCCCCTCCAGTGGGCCCCGGTGGTCGCCCACTCGGCGGCCTGACGGAGAAAGCTCACGTCCGCCGCCTCGACCACGGCGTGACCAGCCACTGGATCCCAAGCAGGCCGAGGTCGGCTCCCGCCGCCAACGCGACGGATAGCACCGTGCCGATGACGAGCGGCGTGCGAAAGTCGCGCTCCAACCCATCGTAGATGAGGGTTCCTAGGCCGCCCTGGCCCAACAGGGCAGCGATGGTGACCAGGCCCACGGTGGTGACCGTGGCCACCCGGATTCCGGCCACGATCGCGGGCACGGCGAGGGGCAGCTCGACCCGCACGAGCTGGCGAGCGGGGCTGAAGCCCATCCCGCGCGCCGCCTCCCTGACCTCGTCTGGCACCGCGTCGAGGCCGATGAGGATGTTCCGAACCAGAATCAAGAGGGTGTAGCTCACCAACCCGATCTCGACCGTCGTTGTCGAGAGACCGGTGAAGGGGATCAGCAGGGCGAAGAGGGCGAGCGAGGGGATGGTGTAGAGCCCGCCGGTGATGGCAAAGGCTGGTCCCCGCAACCGCCGCCACCGCCAAGCCAGAAGCGCGATCGGAAAGGCAATCAACAGCCCAAGGCCCACCGCGATGGCAGTCATCTCGAGGTGCTGCCGGGTGGCATGGCCCACGACGCCGAGATGGCGACGGACCCAGTCCCACCAGATCCACGACCTCGGGCCGTTCGCCCCGAGCACGGCCGTCCACGCCGGTTCGAGCACGGCGCAACGCTAGCCTCGCCCCACCGTGATCCGTCTGGAATCGGTCACCAAGCGCTTCGGCAGCGGCGAGGTGGCGGTCGACAACCTGTCTCTCGAGGTGCCAGCGGGCGAGCTGTGCGTGCTCGTTGGGCCGTCGGGCTGTGGCAAGACGACCACGATGAAGATGATCAACCGGCTCATCGAGCCGACGTCAGGGCGCATCTTCCTCGGCGACGAGGAGGTCACCCATGTCCCGGTCGTGCAGCTGCGGCGGCGCATCGGCTACGTCATCCAGCAGGTCGGTCTCTTCCCGCACCAGACCGTCGCTCAGAACGTGGCCACCGTCCCCCGGATGCTGGGGTGGGATCGCCACCGGGTCCAGGCGCGCGTCAACGAGCTCCTCGAGCTCGTCGGGCTCAGCCCGAACGACCACGCCAAGCGCTATCCACACCAGCTCTCGGGCGGGCAACGGCAGCGAGTCGGCGTGGCCCGGGCTTTGGCCGCCGACCCGCCCGTCCTGCTCATGGACGAGCCCTTCGGGGCCATCGATCCCATCACCCGCGACCGTTTGCAGGGGGAGTTCCTCCGGCTGCAGGCCGAGCTCAAGAAGACCATCGTGTTCGTCACCCATGACATCGAAGAAGCGGTGCGCATGGGCGACCGAATCGCCATCCTGCGCGCCGGGGGGATGCTCGAGCAGTACGACTCCCCGGCTCAGATCCTGGGCAAGCCGGCCACCCCTTTCGTGGCCAGCTTCGTCGGCGCCGACCGGGGCCTGAAGCGGCTCAGCGTGACCGCCATCGACCGAGCCGATCTCGAGAAGCCGCCGGTCCTGCACATCGACGACGACCTGGTCGAGGCCCGGGCCCGCCTGCAAGGAGAAGGCGCGGACTGGGCCGTCGTCCTCGACACCGATGAGCACCTCCACGGCTACATCGGCCAGGACGACGTCGTCGGTGACGGCGTGGTGGGCGACCGGGCCAAGCGGATGGAGGCATGGGTGCCCGTCAACGGCACCCTGAAGCAGGCATTTTCGGAGATGCTTCAGCACGACGCGGCGTGGGTGGCCGTGCTCGACGGCGATCGCTACATCGGCGTGCTCACACCCGACTCATTACATCAGGCCTTGCGGCGCTCGATCAGCGAGGCGTGATGCGCTCGATGCCCCGGGTGTAGGGCCGCAGGGCCTCGGGCACGACCACCGACCCGTCGGGCTGGCGGTTCGTCTCGATGATGGCGGCCAGGACGCGCGGGACGGCGAGCGCCGAGCCGTTCAGGGTGTGGACGAATTCGATGGGCCCGCCATCGGCTCGGCGGAAGCGGATGTTGGCCCGGCGGGCCTGGTAGTCGGTGAACCACGAGACAGACGACGCCTCGAGCCAGAGGTCCGCGCCCGGCGCGTAGACCTCGATGTCGAACTGCTTGTGATGCGATTGGCCGAGGTCGCCGGTGCAGATCTCGAGGACGCGGTATGCCAGGCCGAAGGCCGCCACCGACCCGATGGCGCGCTCGAGGATCTCGTCCAGCATGGCGGGGGCCTGCTCCGGCGTCGTATAAGCGAGGGTTTCGACCTTGTCGAACTCGTGACTGCGAAGCAGGCCGCGCGTGTCGCGGCCGGCCGACCCCGCCTCTCGCCGGTAGCACGGCGTATAGGCCATGAGCCGCATCGGCAGGTCGGCCTCGTCGACGAGCTCGTCCCGTCCCAACGAGGTGAGTGGGACTTCGGCCGTCGGGATGAGCCAGAGGTCGTCCCGTTCGATGAAATAGGCGTCGTCGGCGAACTTCGGCAGCTGCCCGGTCGCTGTGAGCGTGTCGGTGGTGACCAGCGTCGGCGGCCGGATCTCCTCGTAGACGTCGGCGTTGCGGTCGAGGGCAAACTGGCACATGGCCCGGGCCATGGTCGCGCCCGGCCCCCGCAGCATGGCGAACATCGAGCCCGAGATCTTGGCCGCCCGCTCGTTGTCGAGGATGCCGAGGGCAGGGCCAACCTCCCAGTGCGGCACCCGCTGGTGCTCCTCGTATTGATCTGGGTCGTAGCCGACGGTGCGGACAATGGGGTTGTCCTCGTCGCCCGCCCCGTCGGTGACATCCGCGGCCGGAAAGTTGGGAATGCGCAGCAGGAGATCCCGCACCTGCTCCTGAAGGCCGTCAGCCTCGGCCTCGAGAGCCTGGACCTCGTCGCCCCGCAGCCGACTCTGCTCGCGGAGGCGCTCGCCCTTGGCCTTGTCGCCGGCCTTGAAGGCGGCGCCCACTTCCTTCGACAAGGTGTTGACCTCGGCTCGGAGCTCGTCGCGCGTGCTCGTCACCTCTCGCCATTTGGCGTCGAGGTCGCGCAGACGCTCGAGGTCGGCCCGATCGACCTTCTTACGAGCCAGCGAGGCCGCCGCGGCCTCGAAGTCGTCGCGGACGCGGCGAATGTCGATCATGGTGGGGGTCACGGTAGCGTCCCCGCCGATGCCGGCCGTGGTGGTTTCGGGACTGGTCGTGCGCTACGACGACGTGGTCGCCGTCGATGACCTGTCCTTCACGGCCGAGGCCGGCCAGATCGTCGCCCTGCTCGGTCCCAACGGCGCCGGCAAGACGTCGACAGTCGAGACGCTCGAGGGCTACCGCCGGCCCACCGCGGGGACGGTGCGGGTGCTGGGTCTCGACCCGGTTGGCGACCACTCGAGCCTCGTCCCTCGCATCGGGGTCATGCTCCAGCGGGGCGGCATCTACCCGGCGATGTCCCCCGCCGAGGCCCTCGATCTGTTCGCCGCCTACTACGCCAACCCGGCTGATCCGGCCGACCTCACCAGCCTCCTCGGCCTCGATGGCGTGGCCCGCACCCCGTGGCGTCGCCTGTCGGGCGGGGAGCAGCAGCGCCTCTCGCTGGCCCTGGCCCTCGTGGGCCGGCCCGAGGTGGCCTTCCTCGACGAGCCCACGGCTGGCGTCGACCCCCAGGGTCGGCTGGCCATTCGCCGGATCATCGCCTCGCAACGCGACGACGGCGTCTGCGTCCTGCTCACCACCCACGACCTCGAAGAGGCCGAGCGCCTGGCCGACCGCATCGTCATCGTCGACCACGGCAAGGTGGTGGCCGAGGGCTCGCCGGCCGAGCTCATGACCTCGGGCCGGAGCCACGAGATCCGCTTCGGCGCCCCCGCCGGCCTCGACCGCTCGAGCCTGGCCGCCGCGCTCGGGGCTTCCGTCGACGAGGAGCGGCCCGGCGAGTACCGGGTGGCGGCCGAGGCTTCGCCGGCCAACGTCGCGGCCCTCACCGCCTGGCTCGCCCTGCACGACCTGCCCCTTGCCGACCTGCGGGCTGGTCGGCAGCGCCTCGAAGACGTCTTCCTGTCGCTCACCGCATCGGTCAGCACCGCCGCCGTCGAGCGCCAGCCCCGTCCCCGGCGGCGCTCCTCGTCGACCGGAGGCGCCGGCTCGTGAAGGCGCTGCTGGCCCAAGCCCGCGCCGAGGTCGCCATGACCTTGCGCCGGGGCGAGTCCCTGCTGCTGGCCCTCGGGATCCCCGTGATCCTCCTGGTCTTCTTCTCGGTCGTCGACATCCTCCCCACCCCGGCCGGGACCAAGCGCGCCGTCGACTTCCTCGCTCCCGGGATCCTGGCCCTCGCCGTGATGTCGACGGGCATGGTCAGCCTCGGCATCGCCACTGCGTTCGAGCGTCAGTACCTCGTCCTCAAGCGGCTGGGCTCGACCCCGCTCGGTCGACCCGCTCTGCTGGCGGCCAAGACGGGAGCCGTCGTCGTCGTCGAGCTGGTGCAGGTGATCGCCCTCACCGCGGTCGCATTGGCGCTGGGGTGGCGCGCCCACCCCTCGGCGGCGACCGCGGTGGCGGCCGTCATCGTCGCCACCGTCGCGTTCAGCGGGCTCGGGCTGCTCATGGCCGGCACCCTGAAGGCCGAGCTGACTCTGGCCGCGGCCAACGGCCTCTACCTCGTGCTCCTGCTGCTCGGCGGCATGGTCGTCCCTTTGTCCCGGCTTCCCGGCGGGCTGCGCGCCCTGGCCCGCCTCCTTCCCGCCGCCGCCCTCTCGGACGTCCTCCGCCAAGGCTTGGGCGGACCGTCGGCTTACCGCGGGGCTTGGCTGGTGCTGGTCGCGTGGGCCGTCGTCGCCCCGGTGGCCGCCGCCCTCACGTTCCGCTGGGAGTGACCGCGGCCGTCAGCGGGCTGACGCCAGCAGCGCGGCGAGATCCTTGGCGTGCAGCTCACCCAGATGCCGACCCGTCACCTTGCCGCTCGGCGAGATGACCACGGTGACGGGAACGCCCTGGCCGATGCCGTAGGCCCGCAGCAGTCTGCCGCTCGGGTCCTTGAGGGCGGGCCAGGTGGCGTGCTCAGCCCGCATGAAGTCGGACGCCGGGACATCGCCGTCGCGGACGATGACCCCGAGCACGGCGACCGAGCCGTGATTGGCGGTCCGGAGCAGCGGGAACTCGCGCCGGCAGGGCTCGCACCACGAGGCCCAGAAGTTGAGCAAGACGGTCCGGCCCCGGTACCCGGCCAGCGCGACCCGTTTTCCGTCGAGGCTCTCGGCCACGAAGACGGGCGCGGGCTGGCCCACCGCCCCCGGGCTGGGCTTTGACGAGTCGGTGATGATGACGAGGCCGATGATGATGGCGATGGCCACCACCGCGCCGGCCACGGCGACCAGGGTGCGCTTCAGGGGATCGGGTTCGTCTGGGCCAGCTCACGCTCGACGTCGGCCCAGGTAAGGGTGGCGGGGTCGCCCTGCTGCGACTGGCCGTACCACTTGAAGAAGGTGATGAAGATGAGCGTCCAGAGGATGATCCCGCCGCCGACCTTCATCATGGCCCCCGCCAGCTGCTGATCATCGAGGACGCCGAGGGCGAACGGCCGCGGGACGTGGCCGTAGAACTTGTAGACGGGGTGCTCGGCGAAGGTGAGGAACGATGCCGGGACGGTGGGGATCAGCGACTGCAGGAAGAGGTACACCATCCGCATCGGGTACCCGAGCCGAGGCAGCTCGGGCAGGAGGTTGAAGACCGGCAACCACATGAGCATGGCGGTGCTGAACGACAGGAGGTGCACACCGAAGTGGAGCGGCTCGCTGCGTAGGGCGGCGTCGACCAGGGCGGGCCAGTGGGTGAAGGCCAGGACCACGTTGAAGATGACGCCGGCCGCGATGGGGCGTCCCAGCCGGCGCACGACGGCGTAGACCCGGGGCGGGCGTACGACCAGCCACCGGACCAGCCAGTCCGGCGTGCCGCGGATGAGCAGCGGCGGCGCCACGAGGGTCATGACCATGTGCTGGAACATGTGCACGCTGAACAGGTAGCGCTCGGCGATGTCGTGGATGGGCCACTCCGACACGGCCCAGAGGAGCACGACGCCCGTGAGGAAGACCGCGACCTGACGCCGGGTTGCGATCGCCTCGCCGGGCCCGACGAGGCGGGTGCCCAGCCGCCGCAGGGCCGTGAAGTAGAGCCCGAGGACGGTGACGAAGAGGATGGCCACCTCGGGGTGAGCGTGCCAGGCCCAGGGGTCGACGGCCCGAGTGGCGGCCAGCACGGCTAGAAGGCCAGGACGCCGAGGGTGAACATGACCGCGACGTAGACGGCGGCAGCCAGGATGATCCCGGTGACGAAGAAGCGGCGGAGGACCTTGTTGTCGAACTTGAGGTGCATGAAGAACATGGCGACCAAGGCGAACTTGGTGGCGGCCAGCACCAGCAACAACGGGTTGGCGGCGCTGCCCAAGCGGTGGGCGTATGAGACCGCCACCTCGATGGCGGTCAGCACGCCGAGGACGAGGGCGATGATGATGTAGCGGCTCTCGCTGGGGTGGGCGCCATGCTCGCCCGCGCCGTGGACGACCTCGGTGGTTTCGGTGGTCGTCAATGGACGTACCCGTGCGTCGGTGATGGGATGAGGTACACGACGGTGAAGAGGATGATCCAGACGACGTCGACGAAGTGCCAGTAAAGGCCCGCGATCTCGACGACCTCTGACTTCTCCTGCGGGAGCTTGCCGCGGATCGACAGGCTCCAGAGCGACAGCAGCATGACGATGCCGAGGGTGACGTGGACCCCATGGAAGCCGGTCAACACGAAGAAGCTGCTGCCGAACAGGTTGGTCTTGATGGTCAGCCCCTCGCGGATGAACGAGGTGAACTCGTAGACCTGTCCGGCAATGAACGACGAGCCCAGGAGGGCGGTCGCGAGGATCCACAACCGGAAGCGGCGGTGGTCGCCCCGCTGGATGGCGGCGAGGGCCAGCACCATGGTGAGCGAGCTCATGAGCAGCACGAACGAGCTCACTGAGGTGTAGGGGATGTTGTAGATGTCCTTCGGGTACGGGGGCACGACGCTGCGGCCCCGGTACAGGAAGTAGGTCGAGATCAGGGCCCCGAACAGGAGGCACTCGGACCCGAGGAAGGCCCACATGGCCATCTTCTCGTTGGAGACGCCCGTGTTGGTGACGTGACCGTGTTCGGGCCCAGGCGCGGCGTGCTCGTCGACGACGGTGGAGGCGTGCTCGGACATCGCTACTCCCCCTCCTGGCTCGGAGTGGCGTCGGTCGCCGTCGGTTCGGCCGGCTCGGCGTCGGGCCCGGGGCCCGCACCGAGAGCAGGTGCGGTCGCGCCGACCAGCTCGGCGGCATCGGCCGGGCCGTGATCGTCGTCAGGGTCGTGGGGCTCAGCCGAGGGTTCGAGGGCCCAGGCGTAGAGGCCGCCGAGGAGCCAGACGGCTCCGAAGATCGCCACCAGCCACACCCGGTAGGTCATGCCGTACGCCATGATCGGCAGGCCGGTAGCCGCCACCAGTGGGAAGTACGAGGGCGACGGCAGGTGGATGCTGTGGGGGTCGATGTCGCTGGGCGGCGCCTCGCTCACGGACAGCTTCACCAGGCGACCGCTGTCGTCCTCGGTGTACTTCTGATGCCAGAAGTCGTCGAGGGAGTGGACGACGGGAACCTCGAGGAAGTTGTAATCGGGGACGGGCGACGGGAGGGTCCACTCGAGGGTGCGGCCGTCCCACGGGTCATTCGGCGCGCCGACGGGTTGGCGCCGGGTGACGACCAGAGCGTTGTAGAGGAAGACGAGGACCGAGACCATGATGATGAAGGCGCCGATGGTCGACATCATGTTGAGCCAACCGACCCCGAGGGCCTTGTCGTAGGTGTAGATGCGCCGGGGCATCCCCTGTAGGCCGATGAGGTGCATGGGGCCGAAGGTGAGGTTGAAGCCGATGAACCACAGCCAGAAGTGGATCTTGCCCAGCCCCTCGTCGAGCAGACGGCCGAAGACCTTGGGGTACCAGTAGTAGGTGCCGCCCATGATCCCGAACAGAGCGCCGCCGAACAGGACGTAATGGAAGTGGGCCACCACGTAGTAGGTGTCGGTCTGCTGGCGGTCGTGGGGGGAGACAGCGTGGGTGACGCCCGAGAGGCCGCCAATGGTGAACATGGCCACGAACCCGACCGCGAACAGCATGGCCGTCGTGAACTTGATCGAGCCGCCCCACATGGTGCCGATCCAGTTGAAGATCTTCACCCCCGTGGGCACGGCGATGAACATGGTCGAGATCGAGAAGGCCGAGACGGCAACAGGGCCGAGGCCGGTGGCGAACATGTGGTGCACCCACACGCCCCATCCCATGAAGCCGATGGCCACGCCCGAGATCACCATGACCGGATACCCGAACAACGGCTTTCGGGAGAACACGGGGAGGATCTCCGAGACCATGCCCATGGCTGGCAGGATGAGGATGTACACCTCTGGGTGACCGAAGAGCCAGAACAGGTGCTGCCACAGCAACGGGTCACCGCCCGCCGCTGGGTTGAAGAAGTTGGCCCCGAAGAGACGGTCGAACATCAGCAGGAACAGGGCCACGGTGATGATCGGCATGGCGAACATCATCAGGAATGATGTGACAAGGGCCATCCAGATGAAGATCGGCATCTTCATCAACGTCATGCCCGGGGCCCGCATGTTGAGGATGGTGATGATGAAGTTGATCGAGCCGACCGTCGAGGCGATGCCGAGGATCTGCAGCCCAAAGACCCAGAAGTCGATGTTGTGGCCGGGCGAGAAGGTGATGCTGGTGTTCGGGGCGTAGCCGAACCACCCACCGTTCGGTGCCCCGCCCAGGACGAAGCTCGAGTTGATGAACAAGGCGCCGCAGAGGAAAGTCCAGTAGCTGAATGCGTTCAGCCGAGGGAAGGCGACGTCGCGAGCGCCGATCATCAGCGGGATCAGGTAGTTGAAGAAGGCCGTGGTGATCGGCATGACGACGAGGAAGATCATCGTCGTGCCGTGCATGGTGAAGACCTGGTTGTAGGCGTCGGCGGAAAGGATGGTGCCGTTGGGCTGGGCCAGCTGCAGCCGGATGAGCAGGGCCTCGGAGCCGCCCACGAGGAAGAAGATGAAGGCGGTGACGCCGTAGAGGATGCCGATCTTCTTGTGGTCGACGGTCGTGACCCAGCCCCAGAACCCGGTTGTCGCCTTGGGCCGGCGCATGAGAGCCGGCTCGCGGGGCACGGGTGTCGCTTCGATGGTGGTGGGCTCGAGGACGGTTGCCATTCAGCGTTCTCCGTACATCACTTGAGGCTGTCGAGGTAGGCGATGAGCTTGGTGATCTCGTCCTCGCTCAGGTGCAGATTCGGCATGCCCAGCCCCTTGTTGGGGTTCATCGGCTTCATGGCGGGCGGGTTGCGCAGCCACTTGCGGAGCATCTCGTCGTTGTTGTCGAAGATGTAACCGGCGAAGCGCGCTCGGGAGTTGAAATGGGTCAGGTTCGGGCCTACGAGACCGGCACTGTACCCGTCGACCGTGTGGCAGCCGCTGCAGCCCTTGGACCGGAACAGGGCGGCCCCGGCGGCGGCGTCACCCGTCACCGGGAGAGCGGCTGCCGTGGTCTGGTCGGCCACCCATGTGTCGAAGTCGGCCTGGCTGTCGGCAATCACCCGAAGGCGCATGTTGGCGTGCGACAGCCCGCAGAACTCGGCGCATTGGCCGAAGAAGTTCCCGGGGGCGTCGGCCTCGATGACCATGTGATTGGTGCGGCCGGGGATGACGTCGACCTTGCCCGCCAGCTTCGGAGGCCAGAAGGAGTGGATGACGTCGGTCGAGGTCATCTTGATGGCGACCTTCTTGCCCGCCGGGATGTGCAGCTCGTTGGCCGTGGTGATCTTGTACTGGGGATACTTGAACTCCCACCACCACTGGTGGCCGATCACGTCGACCTGGACGACGTCGGGTCCCTTGGGCTGCTGGTCGAGGAAGAACAGGTTGGCCAGGGTGAAGATGCCGACGCCGAGCAGGAGGACGGCGGGGACGACCGTCCAGGTCAGCTCGAGCTTGGCGCTGCCGTGGACCTGCACCGGCGCCTCGTCGTCGGAGCGACGGCGGAAGCGGATGGCGGCGTAGATGACGAGGCCCTGCACCAGGACGAAGAAGAAGGCGGCGATGAGGAAGACGGGGTTGATCAGGTGCTCGAGCCGCCGGGCAATCGGTCCCTGAGGATGGCTGAGCACGTCCTGAGGCATCGTCTCCCGGGCGCAGCCCGTGGCGAGGAGCAACAGGGCGAGCACGGCGGCGCCGAGCCGGGCGCGGCGCGCGGGCGTGGGGGACAACCTCATCGGATGACGAACTCGCCCTTCATCGAGGAGTGGAAGTCGCAGACGTACACGTAGGTGCCGGGACCAGGCGTGGTGAAGCGATACACCGCCCGGCCGTGGTCGATGGGCCGGCCGTTGAAGATGGGCTTCCCCTTGGTGTCCTGGCTCGTGTACACGGCCCAGTTGTGGAATGTGCCGGTGTCCTTGTTGGTGAAGTCGACCTCGACCTGCTCGTCGGCGGCGAAGGTGATCACGGCGTCGCTGGGCACCACGAAGGCCGTGTTCAGAGCGACGACATCCTGCTCCGGGGTCTCGACCTTGTGCTCGTTGACGATCTTGCGCTCGCCGGCGGCGGCGAAGCTCACTCCGGCCACGGCCACCACGACGAAGGCGGCGGCCGCGAAGCCCGTCAACGCCGCGGAGGTGAGGCGGGGTCGAGCCGCGATCACAAAGAAGGTGGTGAGGACCAGCGCGCCCACAACGATGAACGTCACCGTGGCGGCCTGTTCGGGGATGTGGAGCAGGACGCGGGAGACGCCGATGGCGATGAAGGCGGCGACGAGGAAGGCGCCGACCGGGAGGGCGACGGGGGCCACCAGGCGGTTGCCCACCGCAGCGCTGTTCCGAGGGGTGAAGCTGTGGTGCTCCCGCCAGGCCTGACCTGTCCAGCCCAGACCGGCGATGAAGGCGATGATGAGCCCGGCGATCAGGGCCGGAGCACCAACGACCGTCGTCACAGCCAGCACGGCGGCCGAGGCGGCGAGGACAAGGGGCCACGGGCTGGCGCCGGCCGCCGCGGTCGGAGACACCGGGCGACGGTCGGGGGGCGCATCGGCGGTGACGTAGGGCTCGAGGTCCTGGCCCGCCGTCGCCGTCACGGCCAAGGCGATCACCAGAGCACCGAGGGCCAGACCGAAGAAGATCAGCTCACCCTGTCGGTCGCCAGTCGTCGCCCGGTAGCCCAGGGCGGTCGCCAAAGCGAAGCCGGCGAGGGCGAAGTAGAGCTTGCTGGCGAGGCTGAACAAGGACCGGCTCCCTACTTGTGCTGGAAGACGTAGAGGGCGAAGAAGGCGAGGACGAAGCTGGCCACGACGAAGTGCCAATACCACGTGGCGGCCCGAGCCAGCTCGGGGTCGCCCGTCGTGACCTGATGGGCCAGCGTGCGGCTCAAGGCCACCACGATGACGATGAGGCCGATGAAGATGTGCACGCCCATGGCGATGAGCAGGGCCCAGAACATCGTCCCGTAGGCATGGGTCGCGGGGCCGAAGCCGAGGCGGTTGCCCACGTACCAGACGAGGTTGAGTGACGAGAGGGCGAACACGATCGTCAGCACCGAGCCCGTGATCGACTGGCTGCGGTTGCCCTTCGCCAGCGAGAACGCCGCCCACTCGGCCGTGAAGGCCGACATGAGCATGGTGACGACGAGCATGCTGCCCGGGTAGTTGTCGAGCTTGACGCCCTTCGGCGGCCACGTCTTGGCCAGGGCCCGGGCATCGAAGTAGACGGCGAACAGAGCGACGAAGGCGACCAGGCTTGCCGCGCCCAGGAGCAACATGGCCAGGTTCACCAGGTTCCGGGGGCGATCGTGGCCGGCTGCCGGCAGCGCCAGCTGCGACATCAGGCGGCACCTCCCGTCGGGGCCGAGCGCACGTCGAGCAGCGGTGTCTCCGACCGCACCTCGGGAATGAAGTCGAAGTTGTGGGCGGGCGGCGGCGACGAGGTTGCCCATTCGAGGGTCAGTCCCTCCCACGGGTCGTCCTCCGCGACCTCGCCCCGGCCCATGGCCACGCTCGTCAGCAGGTTGACGAGGAAGAGCAGGGCTCCCACCGCGACGAGCACGCCACCCGCCGACGCCAGTCTCTCGAGGTTCACCCAGCCGCCCTTGGGCCCGGTGTCGGCCACGTGCCAGGGGGCGCCGTCGTAGCCCAGCAGGTAGGAGGCCAGACCCATGATCAGGAACCCGCCGACGAGGGCCAAGGCCTGGAGGATGCCGATGCCCTGGTTGAGGTGGCGGCCCCAGAGCTTGGGGGCCCAGTGGTAGACGGCGGCGAAGGCCAACAAGGTGGGGGCGCCGAAGATGACCACGTGGAGGTGGCCGGTCGACCACGCCGTGCCGCCGTCGACCTTATTGATGGCGGCGACGGCAACGTTGGCCGCCCCGAAAAGGAGGAGAGCCAGGGCACACGCGACGTAGACGAGCGTGACGTGCAGCCGCACATCGCCGAAGCGCAGGGTGCCGAGCCAGACCAGTGCGATCACCGCCACCGGGAGCGCGACCAGGCCGGTGAGGCCGGAGTAGGTCGGCAGGACAACCGAGCTCTGGACGGACATGCCGGCCGCCAACGACCCCAGCGAGAGCACGGCGAAGGCGGCGATCGAGATGCGCACCGGCATCGAGGCCAACAGGCCACGCCGGGCGTGGGTCGTGACGATGTCGCTGGCCGCCCCGAGGGCCGGGAGCAGCAGCAAGAAGGCGTCGGGCCGCCCGAACAGCCAAAGCGTGTGCTGCCACGTGATCTGGGCGACCGGGTTGGTCGGGGCGAAGAACGATCCGCCGAAGTGCTGGTCGAGGTAGAGAAGGAGGAGCCCGGCCACGAACACCGGCGTGGTCAGGAGGCTGATGGTCGCCGTCCACAGGGTCGCCCACGTGAACAGGGGCAGGCGGCCGAACGTCATGCCTTCGGTGCGGAGCAAGGCGATGGTCACGATCAGGTTCGCCGAGGCCAGCAACGTGGCGATGGCGAGGATGATCAGCCCGGCGATCAGGAGGTTGGTGCCGTGGTTGGCCGGCCCCTGGGCGGTGATCGGAGTGCTGAGACCCAAGCCCATCCCGGCCGGCCGGTCGACGATGTAGGCGGCGACGACCACGCCGCCGCCGGCCAGGAACGACCAAAAGGCGGCCGCCTGGAGGCGAGGCAGAGCCAGGCGGGGAGCCCCGATCTGCAACGGGACGAGATAGGTGGCCAGCCCGAGCCAGAGCGGCGAGAGGAAGAGCATGGTCATGACCGTGGCGTGCATCGACAGGATGCGGCCGTAGTCGTTGCCCACGATCTGGACGCCCTGCCCGGCCAGCTCGATGCGCATGACCACGCCAAGGGTCACGCCGACCAGCAGGAACACGATCGAGGCCCCCAGGTAGAGGAGGCCAACCCGCTTGTGGTCAGCGGTCGTCAGCCAGTTGCCACGGGCCACCGACTGGGGTGCACCGGGCGCCTGGTTCTCGATGTGGTCGGGACGCGTCTCGGTGAGCGTCATCGGCCTTCCTGAAGAGGCGGACAGGGCGGCAGCACTCTAGACACCACCGGCGCTCGGTTTCGACTTCGCTCCGTGCCTCATCGGACGAGCTGGTCGACAGCCATGGCCGCGAAGAGCAGGGTCACGTACGAGATGGAGTAGCTGAAGAGGCGCATGGCCTGCTTCGGGGTGGCCGTGCGCTGGAGGCGAACGGCGTACAGGACGAAGATGGCGCCCAGGATCACAGCCGCTGACGTGTAGATCAGACCCATGCCCGCGATCGGGCTGAAGATCAGCGAGGTGGCCCACAGGATGACCGTGTAGATCACGATCTGGCGGGCGGTGCGGGCGAAGGTGGCCACCACCGGCAGCATGGGGACCTCGGCCGCCGCGTAGTCCTCGCGGTAGCGGATGGCCAGGGCCCAGAAGTGGGGCGGCGTCCAGACGAAGATGATGGCGAAGAGCACGAGTGGGGCCAGTGACAGCGAGTTGCGCACCGCGGCCCACCCCACGAGGACCGGTACGGCGCCGGCGGCGCCGCCGATGACGATGTTGTGGGTGGACGTGCGCTTGAGCCACAGGGTGTAGACGAACACGTAGAAGAGGGTGGCGCTGAGGGCGAGGATGGCGCTGAGGAAGTTCACGAGCAGCCAGAGCTCAACGAAGGCGGCGATTTCGAGGGCGATGGCGAACACCAACGCCGGTGTCGGCTCGAGTGCACCCGTCACGAGGGGCCGGCCCTGCGTCCGCTTCATGAGCTTGTCGATGTCGCGATCGACGTACATGTTGATGGCGTTGGCACCGCCCGCCGCGAGGGTGCCCCCGACGAGGGTGACGAGCATGAGCCACAGCGATGGCAGACCCCGCTTGGCCACGACCATGGTCGGCAGCGTGGTGACGAGCAGAAGCTCGATGATGCGGGGCTTGGTGAGCGCCACATAGGCCGACAGGCGGCTGGAGATCGCAGGCGCCGCGGTCTGAGACATCGGCGCCGACTCTACGGCTGCCCACCCCCCGGAGCCAAAGCACTCCGATGGCTGGTCAGCGGCGACCCGGCCGTAGCATCGGCGACGCCATGCCCACCCTGACGCCTTCCGCCTTCCGGCGCCTCACCCTGGCGGTCGTCGCCCTGGTGGCCGTGATCATCGTGACGGGGGCGGCGGTGCGTCTGACCGGCTCTGGTTTGGGGTGCCCCAACTGGCCCACGTGCGACGGTCATCACATCGTCGATCCAGCGGCCAGTCACAAAGGCATCGAATCGATCAACCGGGCCATCACCGGTCTGGTGTCGGTCGTGGTCATCCTCTCGGTGCTCGGGTCGCTCCGTCGCGTCCCCCGTCGGCGCGATCTCGTCTGGCTCTCGCTCGGCCTCGTCGCCGGGGTGGTGGCCCAGATCGTCCTGGGCGGACTCGTCGTGATCTTCCACCTCTATCCGCCGTTGGTGATGGGCCATCTGGTTCTGTCGATGCTGTTGCTGGCCGACGCCGTCGTCCTGCATCACCGAGCGCGGCTTCCTGATGACGAGCCGGTCGGCCCCGCCGTGGCGGGCGACGTGGCCACGTTGACCAAGCTCTTGGTCGGCTGGGCCGCCCTGGTCATCGTCCTGGGCACTGTCGTGACCGGCGCCGGACCCCATGCGGGCAGCAACAAGGACCGGCTGGTCGAGCGCCTGCCGATCGCAGTCCACGATGCGGCCCGCTTCCATGGCACCGCGGTCGTCCTCTTCCTGGTGTTCGTGCTGCTGACCATCTGGCGCCTGCGCGCCGAAGGGGCTCCCCGGTCGGTGCTGGGGCGGGCGGAGCTTCTCCTCGTCGCCCTGGTGACCCAGGCCGCGGTGGGCTACACGCAGTACTTCACGGGTGTCCCGGTCGTCTTGGTCGGCGTCCATGTGGCCGGCGCCGACGCCGTCTGGGCTGCGGTGCTCTGGCTGGCGCTGGGGACCAACCAGACGGTCGTGCCAGTGGCGTCGACGCAGGCGAGAGCGACCGGTGAGGTAGCAGTCGCGGGCTGACAGACTGGCGGGGCCATGACCGCGCCGATGCCCGTCGAGACCGAGCGCCCCGACGTCGACGAGGTCGTCGAGCCCGACCGGCCCTGGCTGGTCATCGTGTGGAACGACCCGATCAACCTCATGTCGTACGTGGCCTTCGTGTTCCAGAAGCTGTTCGGTTACTCGAAGGAGAAGGCCAACAAGCTGATGATGGACGTCCACCTGAAGGGTCGGGCTGTGGTGTCGAGCGGGACGCGGGAGCGAGCCGAGCTCGACGTCTTCCGCCTCCATGAACACGGCCTCTGGGCGACGATGGAGCAGAGCTCGTGATGCGACCCAATAGTGCGGAGCAGAGCTCGTGATGCGACCCGATGAAGCAGAGCAGAGCTCATGAGCTTTGTCGGGCCCATCGGGCGGAACCGCGATGGGTCGTTCAAGCTGCGGCTGGGGCCACAGGAGCGCGAGCTGCTGCGGACACTGCCGGGCCAGCTCCTCGAGCTGTTCGGCAGCGCCGACCCCTCGCTGCGACGCCTCTTCCCACCCGCCTACACCGATGACGCCGAGCGGGAGGCCGAGTACCAGCGGTTCATGGCCGACGACCTCGAAGCCCGCCACCGGGCCGCCCTTGAGATCCTCGCCAACACGGCTGACAACCCCCGCCTCGACGAGGAAGAGCTGACGGCGTGGATGGGCGCCCTCAACGACCTCCGGCTGGTGCTCGGCACCCGCATCGACGTGCAAGAGGACATGGTCGACATCGACGACGATGATCCCAACGCCCCCGCCCTCCATCTCTATGGGTATCTGACCTACCTGCAGAGCGAGGTCATCGATGCCCTCGCCAGCGGGCTCTGACCGGGTAAGGAGGCAAGCCATGTCACGGACACGTCTCTCGTTGTTGGCCATGGCAGTCGTGGCCGCCACTGTTCTGCTACCGGTCGAGGCGGCCCGGGCGGTGCCGAAGCGGTCGGTGGCCACGAGCGGCTTCGTCCTCAACGGGCGCGGCCAGCTCACCCGGTACGCGGCGGGCGAGTCCACACCCCCCGGCGTCACCAACGCCCCAACGTGGGGATTCGACATCGCGCGGGGCATCGCTACCTACCAGTCGGGCACCGGCGGCGTCGTCCTCGACGGGTACGGCGGGGTCCACGGGTTCGGCTTCACCGGCACGGGCCGCGGCGCCGATGCCCGACGCACCCCCTACTGGAACGGCTGGGACATTGCGAGGGGGGTGGCGCTGCTGCCTGACGGCTCGGGCGGCTATGTCCTCGACGGTTACGGCGGGCTCCACCCCTTTGCCGTCGGCCCGAACGCCGTGCCGCCGCCAGCCAATGGCGGGGCCTACTGGAGCGGTTGGGACATCGCCCGCGGCATCGCCCTGCTGCCTGACGGCTCGGGCGGCTATGTCCTCGACGGGTACGGCGGGCTGCACCCGTTCGGCGTCGGGACCCACGCTCCGGCACCCGCCGCCAGTGGTGGGGCCTACTGGAGTGGGTGGGACGTGGCGTCCGACATCACACTGCTGGCCGACGGCAGCGGCGGGTACATCCTCGATCGCTACGGGCCCCTCCACGGCTTTGCCACCACCAATCCGGTGGTCCCGGCATCACCCACGACGACCGGCTATCCCGCGGGTGATGCCCAAGGCGTGGCGACCTACGTCCACCCGACGGCAGCCGCCCCGTCGATCACCGTGACCTCGGCGGTGACAGGCCTCGACATCCCGTGGGATCTGGCCTTCGCCCCCGACGGCACCATGATCTTCACTGAGCGAGGCGGGCGCCTCAGCGCCCGGGTCGGCACCACCACTGTGATGATGGCCGACGCCCCCAACGTCTATGCCACGGGAGAAGCCGGTCTGCTAGGCCTCGCCCTCGACCCCGACTACGCCACCAACCGCCTGCTCTACGCCTGCCAGAGCTACAGCAACGGCTCGACCAACGATGTCCGGGTGCTCGTCTGGCACGTGGCCGACGACTATTCGTCGGCCACGGTCGTCACCAACCCACTGGTGGGCGGCCTGCCCCTCAACACCACGACCTTCCCCGGCCGCCACAGTGGTTGTCGGCCCCGCTTCGGACCCGACGGCTACCTGTGGATCGGCACCGGTGACACCGGCGTCGGCACCAACCCCCAGTCGCTGACGTCGCTCGGCGGCAAGGTGCTGCGGGTGAGCAAGACCACAGGCGCGGCCGCGCCCGACAACCCCTTCTCGGGGGCGAGCGCCCGCATCTACAGCTACGGCCACCGCAACGTCCAGGGCATGGCGTGGCGGCCGGGGACGACACAGATGTTCAACGTCGAGCATGGCCCCGACATCGACGACGAGGTCAACCTCCAGGTGCGCGGGGCCAACTACGGATGGGACCCCATCCCTGGCTACAACGAGGGCGTCCCCATGACCGACTTCGCCAAGTTCCCCAGCGCGGTCGGCGCGGTCTGGAGCTCGGGCAGTCCCACGGTGGCCACGTCCGGCGGCACCTTCCTGTCGGGCTCGGCCTGGGGGGCTTGGAACGGCGCTCTCGCCGTGGCCTGCCTCAAGGGCAGCCAGCTCATGGTGTTCGGGCTCAATCCGGCCGGCACGGTGGTCACGCGGGAGGACAGCGTCATCAAGGACAAGGGCCGGCTGCGCACCCCGGTGCTCGGACCAGACGGGAATCTCTACATCGCGACCGGCAACGGTGGTGGCAACGACGTGATCTTGAAGGTCGTGCCCGGCTAGAGGTGCCCGACGAGCGTCGCATCCGCGGAGTGGGCGGCGTCGGGCTGGCGGTGCGCGTCTGGCCTGACGGGGCCGGTGCTCCATTCGTGCTCGTCCACGGCCTGGCCTCGAGCGCCCGGCTCTGGGACGGCGTGGCCGCTGAGCTCCAAGCCCTCGGCCATCCCGTGGCCGCCCTCGACCAGCGCGGCCACGGCCAATCCGACAAGCCGACCCGCGGCTACGACTTCGCGACCGTCACCAGCGACCTGGTGGCCGTCATTGACGGCATCGGCTTCGACCGGCCCGTGCTCGCGGGCCAGTCATGGGGCGGGAACGTCGTCCTCGACCTGGCTTGGCGGCGGCCAGACCTGATGCGAGGGATCGTCTGTGTCGACGGTGGCACCATCGAGCTCAAGCGCCGGTTCCGGCGGTGGGGCACCGTGGCCCACGCCATGGCTCCGCCGACCCTCACCGGCACCACCCGACGAGAGCTCGAGGACCGCATCACCGCCCTGCACCCCGACTGGCCCGATGCCGGCATCGCGGGGGTGATGGCCTGCTTCGAGGACCTGCCCGACGGAACGGTCAGGGCTCGCCTCAGCCGCGACAACCACCTCGAGATCCTGCGCCACCTCTGGAAGCACCGTCCGTCGAGGCTGTACGCCGACATCAAGGTGCCAGTGCTCCTCCTTCCTGCCGACGACGGCCACACCGACTGGGGTCCCGACAAGCGGGCCGGAGTCGACGCCGCGGCCGCGGCCATCCCTCACGCCCGGGTCCACTGGTTCACCGCCGACCACGACGTCCACGCCCAGCACCCCGATCAGGTCGCGGCGGTCATGCACGCCGCCACGGAAGACGGATTCCTGGCGTGACGGCGCTCCCCCGCCTCCTCGCCATCATGGGATCGGGCGAGACCAGCCCGACCATGGTGACGACGCACCGCCGGCTGCTCTCGCGGCTCGGCGCTGCGCCCGTCCCCGCTGTTCTCCTCGACACGCCGTTCGGCTTCCAGGAGAACGCCAGCGAGCTGACGGCCAAGGCGGCGGCTTACTTCCACGACAGCGTCGGCCAACCCATCGAGGTGGCGTCGTACCGCTCGGCGGCGGCCAGCGCCCATGACATCGAGCTGGCGCTGAACCGGGTGCGCGACGCCCGCTACGTCTTCGCCGGGCCGGGGAGCCCCAGCTATGCCTTGCGCCAGTGGCAGTCGTCGCCCCTCCCCGACCTGCTTCGGGCCAAGCTCCAGACCGGCGGCTGCATCACCTTTGCCAGCGCCGCGGCGCTGACCATTGGCTTGGTCACCGTCCCGGTCTACGAGATCTACAAGGTCGGTGAGGATCCTCACTGGCTGGCCGGACTCGACCTGCTGGCCGAGGCGGGTCTGAAGGCCGCCGTGATCCCTCACTACGACAATGCCGAAGGCGGCACCCACGACACCCGCTTCTGCTACCTCGGCGAGCCCCGCCTGGCCCGCCTCGAGGCCGAGCTACCCGACGATGCCTTCGTGCTCGGCGTCGACGAGCACACCGCGCTCATCCTGGACCTCGACGAGGGCACGGCCGAGATCGTGGGGCGGGGGAAGGTGACGGTGCGTCGCCACGGTCGCACGATCGAGCGAGCCGCGGGCACCACACTGGCGATCGGCGACCTCGGCAGTGCTGACGGGACGACGAAGGCACGAGCCGGCGGCGATGAGCCGCAGGGCGCGAGCCTGGCCCAGGAGTCGGGCCGGCCGTCCCTGCTCGCCGCGGTGGCCGAGCACGAGGCCGCCTTCGACGCCGCCCTGGCGGCGGGCGACGCGCCCGGGGCGGCGGCGGCCATCCTGGCCGTCGAGGAGGACATCCGGTCGTGGTCGGCCGACACCCTCCAGAGCGACGAAGGTGACCGAGCCCGCGCCACGTTGCGGTCGATGATCACCAGGCTCGGCCAGGTTGCCCAGCGCGGGGCTCAGGACCCGGCCACCGTGGTCGGGCCCTTCGTCGACGGGCTTCTGGCCAGCCGGGAGCGGGCCCGGACCGACAAGCGTTTCGCCGACGCCGATGCCGTCCGCGACCTGTTGCTCGGGCTGGGAGTCGAAGTCAATGACGCTCCGGACGGCACAACGTGGCACCTACAATCGGACCGCTCAGCGCCGTCCTAGCCCCCATCGTCTAGCGGCCCAGGACACCGCCCTTTCAAGGCGGCAGCACGGGTTCGAATCCCGTTGGGGGTGCCACGGCGAAAGCCCAGGTAAGCCCGGATGCAGCTGCTGGCCCACACCCCTTCGCCACGAATTCCCTGACCAGAGGGGGTATCGCGTGTCACCCCTCTCCGGTAGGCTGGAAATCACAGCGGTGTAAGTCATCCACAGGCGGCACCGAGTTGCCTGTGGAAAACAGAAACGGCACCCGTACCAGGGGTGCCGTTCCATGGAGCGTTGATATGCGTACCAAGCATGAACCTACTGGGCCGAGCAATGGTTAGCAAGCATTTCTTGCACACCACGCAACGCCGAGGCGCTCCCTGGCCCCTGTGGAAAACCCACGACCAGGAGATCAATCATGACATTGGCAATTGCCGTCGCTACTGGCGACGGCTTGGTAGTTGCGGCTGACAGCCGTACGACTCTGACCGGTGTGAACAGCCACCGGCGGGTGCTGAGCGATCACGCCCACAAGGTGTTCCAGGTCGGACAGCTGGCAGTGGCGACCTACGGATGGGGGATGCTTCTCGATCGCAATATCGCCGGTCACATCGGTGAGTTTGCTCGCTCATTTGGCGAAGATCCCCAATTCACCCCGGAGACCCTTGCCAGGGCGTTGGCGGCCTACTTCCAGGAGCTGATGAACAAACACATCGGCGCGGACTACGACAAGCTGCTGCCGGGCGTCGATGAGTTGGGCTTCATCGTCGCTGGATACGACGGGCAGAGCGGTGCGATCTGGGAAGTGGGCCTACCCAGCGGTACGGTCCAGCTGCAGAGCCAGACCCAGACGGGCGGGGCCCTGTGGCGCGGGCAGCCGGACGTCATCGTCCGGCTGGTCAAGGGCTACGACATCGTCGCGCTCAAGGGCCGGGTTGGTGCCGGGCCCGCTGAGACCACGAAGGCCTTGGATGCGCTAGAGCCCGACCTGCTGAGCCTCGAGTACGTGATCGACTTTCAGCGGATGAACCTGCAGGATGCGATCGACTTCGCCGTCCTGGGGATCCGGACGACGATTGACGTGCAGCGTCTCACCTTGGGCCGAGCCTGCGACACGGAGCTCTCTTGGCCTGGCGTCGGCGGCCCGATCGAAATAGCCGCCGTCACCCCGCGCGGCGGCTTCAAGTGGATCCAACGCACGAGCTTGCAGGGGGAGAGGCCGGCTGGGACGGCCGAACTCACCTAGCGACTTGTGTTCCCGCCTGTCCTTCGCCCTGCGTTCTTTTCCGGCGGGACGTAGGTATCACGCCGCCTGTCCGCCTCAGTGACCCCGCGACTGCCGGGGTTCTGGGGTCGGGGCGGCGGCGGAGGTGTCGACGATGACGATGAAGGCACGACTCCACTTTGGCACGTCACGGTCCGGACCTGTAACCGCGACGCACCGGGCCTTCTTCAAGGATCGTCGACGCCGAGTCCACGCCCTGAATGTCACGCCGGCTGGGTACCGACCGGCGTCCAACCAACGAGGGGAGCTTCAACCGTGAGCGACGCATCTGGCGGGCCTGGCTGGTGGCAGGCGAGCGACGGCAAGTGGTACCCGCCGGAGCAAGCGGACCCAACGTCGGCCATGCCGGCCACAGAGGCGGCGGTCGTGGCCGCCGGGCGTCGCTGGAAGACCTGGCAGGTGGCACTCGTGGCCATTCTGGCGTTCATCATCGGAATCGCGGCCGGGAGTTCCACGAAGAAGACCGCAACGACCTCGGCCACCGGCACCACCGTGGCCGAGAACACCACGCTGGCCCCGACGACCACCGTCACAACGGCAGCTCCCACAACCACGACAGCTCGACCCACGACGACCACGACGGCTCCACGAGGGCCGCGTCAGGTCGGCCAGTTCACGGGCTCGAGCAGCAAGCAGACGCCGACCTTCACCATCGACCCAGATGCCAAGTCGTGGACGATCGCCTGGAACATGACGGGGTCGGACAACAACAACATCACGCTGAAGCACCCGCCCGACGAGTACGACAAGCTCGTGGTGAACGAGATCGGGCCGACGAAGGACCAGTCGCAGTTCTATACGACCGGCACCTACTTCCTCGACGTCGGCGGCTCAGGGTCGTGGAGCATCACCGTGACGGAGTCGTTCACCTAAACGAGTGTCATCTCTCTGTCATCACGGTTGACGGACGCAGGCACCGTCAGACGGACGAGCCGTGGCATAGACAAGGCGACTACGCGTGAGGAAAACCGAGGGCTGCCCTTTCAAGGCGGCAGCACGGGTTCGAATCCCGTTGGGGGTGCCACGGAGGCGTTTACTCGGTCTGCGCGACAGAGGGGCCCCGAGGGGCCCCTCTGTCAGCGTCTTCGTGGTTCGGCTCAGATTTGCACGATGGTGGCGCTGGCCGACCTGACGTTGCCGGCCTGGTCGTAGCCAGAGGCCTTGATCGTGTAGGTGCCGGGCAGCAGGTTGGTGGGCCCGCTGATGGTCCACGTGGCGGACGGAGTGCCACAGCCCGTGCAGGTCGCCGTCCCGTTGAAGACCTGCTTGTTGGTGACGTCGTACAGCTTGACGACCACCGAGCTGACCTGCCGGTTGTCGGTCGCCGCACCGGAGATGGTGAGGGCGTCACCCGGCAAGAACACGGAGTTCGTCTTGGGCTGACTGATGGTCACGTACACGCCGGCGGCATCGACATCGAAGGTGACCGGGGCCGAGGCCAGGCTCACGTTTCCTGCCGCGTCAGTCGCCGTCGCCGTGACGGTGTGGAGGCCCTCGGTCATGTTGGCGGCCGTGAACCATCTGCCGTCGGTCCCGGTCGTGGCGGTTGCCACGAGGTTCGCATCCTCAAGCACCCTGACGGACGACCCGACTTCCGCCGTGCCGCCGAGGATCGGCCGATATGCGTTCAGCGATCCGGACGACGGGGTGAGGATCACCGGTGCGTCGGGGGCGGTCACGTCGACCGTCTCCGGGACCACGACGGTCCGGATCACGTTCTCGCGGTGGACGCCGTCGAGGTAGAGCTTGGCCCGGACCGTGTACGTCCCCGCCGGCTTCGACGAGAAGTCGATGTCGCCGCTCCAGGTCCAGCTGGTGCCCGATCCGGAGACGGTGGCGGGGAGGTCGGGCCCACCATTGACGGTGAGTGAGACGGCCGGCGCCTCGCCGGTCGTGCTGTAGTGGAACCCGTAGGGAGCGGCCTGCTGCGGGTTGCTCAGATAGGTCGCACCCAGGCCGCCCGGGGCGACGTCGGCGATGGTGCCGATCAGCGACGTGACAACCGCGTTGTGGGCCAGGCTATGGCCAGCGCCGCCGACGTAGGCCGAGTAGGGCACGAGGAAGTCGACGGTGTTGTTCGTCGCATCGACGTGCACGTCGGTCGCCGGAGCCTGATTCGTGGTGCTGGCGGCCGATGCCGTGGCGTGGGCGCCGGGCGCCACCAGCACGTTCGTCCACGCCTCGTTGCCGTTGACGTTCTGGTTGATGCGGAGCGTCACATTGGTATTGGGGCTGCCGGTGTCGGACACGTTGCGGACACCGATCGTGTAGCGCACGCCCGTCGGCTCCTCGCCGACGGTGAGGCCCGAGATGTCAGCGGCGCCGGGGCCGTTGTAGTCGCCGGCGTCGCCGGAGATGATCTGCCGGGAGGCCTCAGTGGTGTCGGCCGTGCCGGTGAAGGTCGTGGGACCTGACACCTCCGTGCCGGCCGACGGGGAGTCGATGGCGATGCTCAGGGGCGAGATGCTGAAGCTGTTGGCGTGGTCGCCGCCCAGGGCGTCGATGGCGGCCTGCACGTCGGCCAGACCAGCGCCCTTGTCGAACGACGATGTCGAGCCCGGGTTCTGCGGGTCATCGACGTACGCACCGGGGTTGGCCGCGACCACCGGGATCTTGTGGGCCGTGGCCTGGATCAAGGACTCGACCTGGGCGGGCGTGAGCAGCGGATTCTGCTGCAGGATCAGGGCCACGATGCCGGCCACGTGCGGCGTGGCCATCGAGGTGCCGCTCAAGCTGGCGTAGTAAGGCGACCATGCCGGCGCGGGACCGGTGCTGCAGATGGGCGTGGCGTGGTTGCACGTGGAGGTGATGAACGAACCAGGCGCCGCCACGTCGGGCCAGGTGGTGGCGTCGCTGGCCAGGCCGCGGCTCGAGCTGCTGTCGAGGACGCTGTCGCGTGCGCCGTAGGTGAGGTCGTCGTAGTTGGCGACCGCGATCACGCCCGGCGTGGGGTTCTTGGCGTCGCCGCTCATCGTGTCATTGCTGCCCTCGTTGAGGCTGTCGCCTGTCACCGCGTCGGAACCACCGTCGTTGCCGGCGGCGAAGAGCACCGTGATGCCCTTGCTCACGGCCTTGTCGACCAGCTTGGTGACCAGGCTCGAGGGATCGAAGGCGCAGCCGCCCGGGCAACCCCATGAGTTGGTGATGACCCGGATGTTCGGGGTGACCTTGTCCCAGTTGTCGATGACCCACTGGAACGACGAGACGGCCTGCTGGGTGATGATGCTGTCGCCCTCACCCGTGCCGAAGCCGTAGAGGCCGGCCTCGGGGGCAACGCCCTTGAAGTAGCCGTTCGAGGCTGAGCCGTCACCAGCGACGATGCCGGCGACATGGGTGCCGTGGCCGCTCGAGGTGTCGCTGTCCTGGGTCTCCTGGAAGGTGACCTGGTAGCACTGGTCAGCTTTGTCGCCGGAGCTGTTGACCAGCACCGGCGTGGCGCACACGACCTTGAAGTTCTTGACGACATGGTTCTTGAGGTCGGGGTGGGTGCCGTCGATGCCGGAGTCGATCTCGGCCACGCCGATGCCCTTGCCCGTGAGGATCTGGTTGCTGGCGTCGCGGTAGCGCCCGCCATAGACCGGGCTCTGGAGGGCCTCGACGCGCGTGGCGTAGCGGCTGTTGTCGAACATCTTGTAGGTGCGGTTGGGCTCGATGTAGCTCACCGCCCCGTCATGCTGCAGGGCCTTGAACTGGGCGGCGGTGCCCACCGCAAAGGCGGCGTCGACGTCAGAGAAGTCCTGGGTCAGCTTGAGGCCGTGGGCGGCGAGGACTGATGCCGGGCTGGCGCCGTGCACCACGTTGACGAAGGCGCCGATCGTGGCGCCGGGCTTGGCCTTGGCCAGCTGGGCGGCCAGGCTGCCTTCGACCCGCGGGCCGGGCTTGGCGGGCTGCGGTCCGGTCAGGGCGTGAGCACCAGTGATGCCCACCATGGTCAGGGCCGCCAGGGCGGCGGCCGCGATCGATCGGCGTCTGAGCACCGTCGCTCCTCTCGTTGTGTCCTTCTCCGTTGAAGGGGCACAGCGTCGGAGTCTTCGACCCCCCGATCCTTTCGCCCCCAGCACCTCTGGAGTTCGACAGCGCTTGACCGTTTCCTTCTTTTTGTTCTCTCACGCCGAGCCGACGCCTGGGAGGGCCCGACGGCAGGCCCGCTACACTCCGCAGGTCCACATTGGTCCTGTGGTGCAGTTTGGAGTGCACGCCGGCCTGTCAAGCCGGAGGTCGCGGGTTCAAATCCCGTCAGGACCGCGCAGTAGCCTCACCGCTGCACACGGTCGGGTAGCTCAGTCGGCAGAGCACGCGCCTGAAAAGCGCGGGGTCACCGGATCGACGCCGGTCCCGACCACTCACGTTTCACAATCCGATGCCCAGCACCCCTGCCAGCTGCGAGTGGTGGCTGATGACGTGATGGCCCTCGGGCTCGGGCTGGGTGTCGTCGTCGGAGATGCCGGTGTACCGCACAGCCACCATCCCCATCCCCAGGGCTCCAGCGATATCGGTGCGGCGGATGTCGCCGACGTGGGCCACCCGCTCGGGCACGGGGCCGCCGAGACCGGCGAGGGCGTGCTCGAAGATCACGGGTGAGGGCTTGAAGGCGCCGACCTCGTCGGAGAAGGACCAATGATCGAAGAGCGGCAAGATCTCTTGCTTGATGAGGTGCTCTCGAAGGACGGTCGACGGGGTGAACCCGACATCGCAGATGATGCCGATGCGCAGCCCGGCGTCCCTGAGGGTCTCGAGGCAGTCGACAATGCCCTCGGCCAGCCGCAGCTCGGCGTCACGGCCGGCGTGAGCGAAGGCATCGATCAAGTCGGCCTTGAGGTCGAGGGGGACCTGAAAGCCGAGCGCTTCGAGGGCATGCTCGGCCGCCTGGGCCGCTAGGAACTGCTGGTTCGCCGTCCACGACTCGACGAAGCGCTTCCAGGTCACGTCAAAGGCCGCCTCGAGCTGCGAGCGCTCGGCCGCGAAGCCGGCATCCTCGAGCAGCCCGGCCCAAGCATCCAACCGGCGCCCCCGTTGATGGCCGACCTCCTCGGACATCAACGTGTTCCAGAAGTCGAACGTCACCGCCTCGACCGCCATGTGGGCCTCGGTCACGGGGCGACGTGGGTGTGGGGAGCGCGGATCACGCCGTCGGCGTGAGCAGCGGCCGCCACTGCGGTCGCCACCAGCTCGACGACCTTCCGGTTGAAGACGCTCGGGATCACGTAGCCCGGCGACAGCTCGTCGTCGGGCACGGCGTCGGCAATGGCAGCGGCCGCAGCCAGCTTCATGCCCTCGGTGATCTGGGTGGCGCCGGCGTCGAGGGCGCCGCGGAAGATGCCCGGGAAGCACAGGACGTTGTTGATTTGGTTGGCGTAGTCGCTTCGGCCCGTAGCCACCACCGCGGCCATGCCCTCAGCCTCCTCCGGGAGGATCTCGGGGACGGGGTTGGCCAAGGCGAACACGATGGGGTCGCGGTGCATGGCCCGCAGGTCGTCGCGCACGAGCAGGCCCGGCCCGCTGACCCCGACGAACACGTCAGCCCCGGGCATCACCTCGTGCAGGGCGCCCTTGCGCTGCTCGGGGTTGGTGTTCTCGGCGTACCACCGCTTCGACGCGTCGAGGTTCTCCCGGCCGGAGTAGATCGCGCCCTTGCGATCGACGCCGATGACGTTCGGGACACCGGCCTCCATCAGGATCTTGGTGATGGCCACGCCGGCGGCGCCGACGCCGGCCACGACGATCTTGAGGTCCTCCATCCGTTTGTCGACGACCTTGAGGGCATTCCAAAGGGCAGCCAGCACGACGACGGCGGTGCCGTGCTGGTCGTCGTGGAAGACGGGGATGCCCAACGACGACTTGAGCCGCTCCTCGACCTCGAAGCAGCGGGGGGCGGCAATGTCCTCGAGGTTGATGCCACCGAAGACGGGCTCGAGGCGCTCGACCGTCTCGACCAGCTCGTCGGCGTCGTCGATCTTGAGGCAGATCGGGAAGGCGTCGATGCCCGCGAACTCCTTGAAGAGCATGGCCTTGCCCTCCATCACGGGGAGGCTGGCCTCGGGCCCGATGTTGCCGAGGCCCAGCACGGCGGTGCCGTCGGTCACGATGGCGACGGTGTTCTTCTTCACCGTGTACTTGTGCACCTCGGGCGGGTTGGCGGCGATGGCCAGGCAGACGCGGGCCACACCCGGCGTGTAGGCCATCGAGAGGTCGTCCCGGTTGGCGAGGGGCACCTTCGACCGAACCTCGATCTTGCCGCCCTCGTGCATGAGGAAGGTGCGATCGCTGGCGTCGACGACGGTGACGCTCTCGATGGCCTCGACCGCTTTGCGGATCTGGTCGACGTGGGCCTCGTCGACCGCGAACACGGTGATGTCGCGCGTGATCGAGTCGTGGGTGGCCTCGACGATGTCGAGGGCCGAGATGTCACCGCCGGCCTGTCCGATGGCCGTCGTCACCCGGCCCAGCATCCCCGGCTGGTTCGAGATCTCGAGGCGCAGGCGGACGGAATAGGAGGCGTTCGGGGTGGGCATGTCGGTCTGCAACCTACCGGCGGCCGGGCCACTTTCCTCAACCGACGGCGGCGGCGTTTGCCCAGCGAGCAAGCGCGCGCCAGCCCGGCCTCGAAAGGCCGGGCTGGGGATGCGCGCTGGTCGTCGGTCCCCCGATGAGCCGACGACGGCAGGTGAGCTACAGGACTTCGTGCTCCATCTGTTCGAGGCAGCGACGGATCTCCGATGCCCTGAACCGACGATGACCTCCGAGGGTGCGGATGGCGGTGATCTTGCCAGCGCGGGCCCAGCGGGTAACGGTCTTCGGGTTCACCCGAAAGAGGGCTGCGACCTCTGCGGGAGTTAGGAGTTGCTCTGGTGCGTTCTGTTCTGCCATGGGTTGTCCCTTCGGTGTGTCCCTTTCGTCCGTCAAGGTAAGTCAGACCCTTATCGCCGTCGATAGCCCTCTGGGGTCATTTCTTCCCCCCGATCGGACTAGTCATGCCCTGTTCAGGCACAGATGCGGACAGCGAGGGGGCCGGGGGCGGCCGGCCAACCCGCCCGGTAACCTCGAAAACGTGCAGCTCTTCGATCGACTGGCGGCCGACGACTACGAGCAGGTTGTCTTCTGCCAGGACAACGGGACCGGCCTGCGGGCCATCATCGCCATCCACGACACCACCCTGGGCCCCGCGCTCGGGGGCACCCGTTTCTTCCCGTACGGCTCCGACGACGAGGCCCTCGACGACGTGCTGCGCCTGGCCAAGGGCATGTCCTACAAGTCGGCTGCCGCCGGGCTCGACTTGGGCGGGGGCAAGGCGGTCATCGTGGGCGACCCGGCCAAGGTGAAGACCGAGTCCCTGCTGCGGGCCTATGGCCGCTTCGTCGACGCCCTCGGGGGCCGCTACATCACGGCCGAAGACGTGGGCACGACGCAGGCCGACATGGATCTCATCCGCCGCGAGACGCGCTGCGTCACCGGCGTGAGCCGGTCGCTGGGCGGGTCGGGCGACCCCTCGGCCGCCACCGCCTACGGCGTGATGCACGGCATGAAGGCGGTGGCGAGCAAGCTTTGGGGCGACACCAGCCTGGCCGGCCGCCACGTGGTGGTGAGCGGTGTCGGCAAGGTCGGGTACAGCCTCGTCCGCCATCTGGTCGAGGAGCGAGCCCGCGTCACGGTCACCGATGTCGTGCCCGCCGCCGTCGAGCGAGCCGTGAAGGACTTCGGCATCGAGGCGACACCCGTCGACAGCGCCCACCAGGTGGCGTGCGACATCTACTCCCCGTGTGCGATGGGCAAGGCCCTGAGCCCGGTCACCATCCCCGAGCTGGCCTGCACGGCGGTCGTGGGCAGTGCCAACAACCAGCTGGCGGACGAGACGTGTGCTCCTCTTCTCGAGGACAAGGTCGTGGTCTATGCCCCCGACTACATCGTCAACGCCGGCGGGGTGATCAACATCGCCGAGGAGCTCGTCGGCTACCACCGAGAGCGGGCCTACTCCAACGTCCGGCGCATCTTCGACACCACCCTCGCCGTGCTCGATACCGCCGAGAACGAGGGCATCACGACCGCCCTCGCCGCCGACCGGGTAGCCGAACGACGCATGGTTGAGCTGGCCCGCATCCACCAGATCCGCACGTTCCACGAGAGGTGACAACGGTGTCACGCACGGTCGAAGACCAAGGCCCTGACGCCGCCGAGGGCGAGGACTCGCTCTACCGGGGGGTCTCCCGCCACGAGCTGGTCGAGGACTTCCGGTTGGCCTGCATCTCGCGGGCCCTCGACGACCGGGAGATCATGCTGCAGAAGCAGAGCCGGGTGTTCTTCCAGATCTCGGGGGCGGGCCACGAGGCGCTGCTCCTCGGTCTGGCTCGGAGCCTGCGTCCGGGCTACGACTGGTTCTTCCCGTACTACCGCGACCGGGCTCTCGTCCTGGGTCTCGGCGTGACCCCCGAGGAGATCCTGTTCCAGGCCGTCGGGTCGGTCGAGGACCCGTCGTCATCGGGCCGCCAGATGCCGTGCCACTGGGGGTCGAAGGCCCTGAACATCGTCACCCAGTCGAGCCCGACCGGCAGCCAGTGCATTCCGGCCGTGGGCTGCGCCGAGGCCGCCCGCTACATCTCCCGCCGTCCCGACCTGCCCGGCTGCGTAGCTCACGGCGACGAGGTCACCTACGTGTCGCTCGGCGAGGGCGCCACGTCCGAGGGCGAGTTCTGGGAGAGCCTGAACACGGCCTGCACCCAGCACCTCCCGGTGGTCTTCGTCGTGGCTGACAACGGCTTCGCCATCTCTGTTCCGTCGGCCGACCAGTCGCCCGCACCCATCTCCGAGCTGGTCCGGGGGTTCCGGGGGCTGCAGATCCACAAGATCGACGGGCGCGACTACTTCCAGGTGCGCAAGAAGGGCGCCAAGGCCATCGAGGAGGTGCGGGCGGGCATAGGGCCGGCCCTCATCCACGCCACCGTGACCCGTCCCTACTCGCATTCCGCGGCCGACACCCAGAGCAAGTACCGCCCGGCCGAGGAGCTGGCCGACGAGGCCGAGCACGACCCCATCCTCCAACTCGAGCGGGCCCTGGTGAAGGGCAAGATCCTGACCGCCGACGAGGTTGCCGACATCCGCGACGAGGCCAAGCAGACCGTGGCGGCGGCCGCTCGCAAGGCGCTGGCCGGGGCCAGGCCGGACCCAGCGACCATCACCGAGCAGGTCTACGTCTTGCCCGACATCGCCCTCAACGAGGTCATCGACGACGCCAGCCGGGACAGCGGCGAGAAGGGCCTGGGCGACCGCGTCCCCTTTGGCGAAGCCATCAAGCAGACGCTGCACGAGGTCATGGAGCACGACGAGCGGGTCCGCGTCTTCGGTGAAGACGTGGCCGACGCCCGCGAGGCGGTCCTGGCCAACGTCGAAGGCAAGGGCGGTGTCTTCGGCACCACCCTCGGCCTGCATCGCAAGTACGGCTTCGCCCGCTGCTTCAACACCCCGCTCTCCGAAGCCAACATCGTGGGCCGGGCCGTCGGCCAGGCCATCCGCGGGCTGCGGCCGGCGCCGGAGGTGCAGTTCTTCGACTACATCTGGCCCGCCATGCAGCAGATCAAGAGTGAGGCGGCCACCATCCGGTGGCGCTCGAACGGGACCTTCACCTGTCCCATGGTGCTGCGCATCCCCATCGGTGGCTACCTCACGGGTGGTTCGATCTGGCACAGCCAGAGCGGTGAGTCGATCTTCACCCACATCCCCGGCCTGCTCATCGCCTTCCCGTCGCGCTCGCGCGATGCGGTCGGGCTCCTGCGCTACGCCTTCCAGTGCGAGGACCCGGTGCTGTTCCTCGAGCACAAGCGTCTGTACCGCCAGCCCTACACGGCCGATCCCTTCCCGCCCGCCGAGCACATCATCCCGTTCGGCAAGGCGACCTACCGGACGAGGGGCGACGACCTCACGATTGTCACCTACGGCTACACCGTCGAGCTGGCTCGTCAGGCCGCGGCCGTGCTGGCCGACGACGGTGGGGCGACGGTCGAGGTCATCGACCTGCGCTCGCTCGTGCCGTGGGACAAGGAGATGGTCGCCGAGTCGGTGGCCAAGACCGGCCGGCTCCTGGTGGTGCACGAGGACATCGTCACCTCAGGTTTCGGCGCCGAGATCGCGGCGTGGGTCGCCGAGCACCGGTTCTGCGATCTCGACGCCCCCGTCCGCCGGGTCGGCGCCCTCGACACCCACGTGGCCTATGAGCCGACGCTCGAGCAGGCCATCCTCCCGCAAGTCGACGACATCGTCGCCGCCTCCCGCGAGACCCTGGCCTTCTAGCCCTTCATCGAGTGGGCTAGCCCTGCTCGTCGGGCTCGCTGGGCTCGACGAGGGGATCGCCCTCGTCGATCTCGTCGACCCGCTCGCGGAGATTGGCCGCCGCCTCCGGGTCGGTGGCCAGGCGCTCGGCCAGGCCGGCCGCCGTCTCGTCCATGAAGTTCGGATCGATCACTGCCACTGCGGTTCGCTGGCCCAAGAGGTAGGCGCCGTTGGCCAAGCCGTCCTCGTCGGCGATGGCGTCGAGGATCTCGGTCGGCGTGTGGCCCGTCCGCCGGACGTACTCATGCAGAGCCGCATTGCGCTCGGCCAGCTTGGCCTCGAGGTCGATCTCCATCCCCATACCTAACCCCATCACCGGCCCCAGGCCAAGGGCCAGGACGCGGGCCGCCAGGGCCTACGACGCGCCGCCTTCATACGGGAACCCCAGGTCGAGGGCCGTCACGAGGGCCGCGAAGGGCACGCCGAGCTCGGCGGCGAGGGCCTCGCCCGTCCCGCCGCGATCGACCATCGTGAGCACCAACACGGGCTCGGCGCCGACATCGCGCACGGCAGCAATGGCCTCGACCGCCGAGGTGCCCCGGGTGGCGGCGTCTTCGGTGATGACGACCTTGTCGCCGGGCTCCAAGGCCCCGGCGATGCGGCCGCCGCCGCCGTGATCCTTGACCTCCTTGCGGACGCTGAAGGACCGAAGCGGGCGACCCCGGGTAGCGGCAATGGCGGCTACCCCGAAAGCGACGGCATCGGCGCCCATCGTCAGCCCGCCGATGGCGGTCGCCTCGGAGGGGATGACCTCGAGGGCCAGGTCGGCGATGAGCAGCATCCCCTCGGGTCGGCACGACGTCTGCTTGGCGTCGATGAACCACGAGCTCTTCTGGCCTGACTTCAGGGTGAAGTCACCTCGCTGCACCGAGTGCTTGAGAAGGTGGTCGACGAGATCCTGTTTGCTCACGTCGTCAATCTACGGCGTGGGCGACGACCCGTTGGTGAGGCGGGCGATGGTGGCCTCGCGGTGGGCGTCGAGCGTCGTCTCGTCGAAGCCGACGATGCGGCCGATGAGCTCGCTGAGCTCGACTGGGCTGAAGGGCTTGGTCACGTAGTCGGCGGCCCCGAGCTCGAGGGCACGCGCCACGTCGCGGGCCGACGACTTGGCCGACACCACCACGACCCGGGGCTTTTCGGTCTCGCCAGACAGACCTTGCAGGACCCCCCACCCGTCCATGACCGGCATCATCACGTCGAGCAGGACGATGTCAAAGTGCTCTTCGGAGATGCGACGAAGCGCGGTCTCGCCATCGGCGGCGAGGGCTGTCTCGTAGCCGTCGGCCTCGAGATTCACTCGGAGCATCAGCAAGATGTCGGGCTCGTCGTCGACGATCAAGACCCGGGTCACGTTCCCAACCGATTTCCTATCGCACGGGCACAGCGTTGAGGGTGGGGAGCCGGACCGAGAAGTCGGCGCCACCCCCCGGCCGTGCGCTGACCGTCACAGTACCGCCCTGTGCCTCGGCCAGCATCCGGGCCAGGTAGAGGCCGAGCCCGGCTCCAGGTGCGCCGCCCGCGTCGAGACGGCGGAACGGATCGAAGACGGCAGCCACCGCCTCGGGCGGGACGCCCTGGCCCCGATCGAGCACCGAGAGGCAAACCTCTTCGCCGAGGACTGAGCCGTGGACCTCGACCGTCCCCCACGCGTGGGTGAAGGCGTTGTCGACGAAGTTGAACAGGATCTGCTCGATGGCCGTCGGGTCGGCGTTGGCCATGAGGGGGCCGCTGACGTCGACCTCGACCGGGCGGCCCGCCATCCGCGACAGGCGGGCCACCTGGTAGACGATCTGGGCCAGGTCGATCGGGGCGCAGGCGATGTCGGCTCCCACCTCGGCCTTCTTCACTTCGAGCACCTCTTCGACCAGCTTGTTGAGACGGCCGGACTGCTCCTCAATGAGCTCGAGCAGGCGCTCGACGTGGTGCGGGGGGACGTCGCTGCGCTGCAGGGTGCGGGTGGCGCCGATGATCGAAGCCAGCGGCGCCCGCAGCTCATGGCTCACCATGGCCACGAACGACGACTTCAGGTGGTTCAGCTCGAGCAGCTCGGCCACGTGGTCGCGCTCGGCCTCGTAGAGCGACGCGTTGGCCACCGCCGAGGCGGCGTGCTCGGCGAAGAGCGTCAGGACCCGCTGGTCGTACTCGACGAAGCGAGCCGGCGGACGGCTGCGGACCAGCAAGGCGCCCAACACGTTGCCCCGGCTGACGAGCGGGACGCACAGCACCGATCCCTCGTCCTCGTGCAGCAGCCGCGGGACGCGTGAGGTGACGACCGTCCCCACGGTGCCCTCGCCCAGCTCGACCCGCTCGTCCTGGCTGTAGCCGCTCTCGCCGCGGGACGACACGACGCGGACCTTCTCGTCACCCTCAGCGAGCAGGACGGCGCCGGCATCGGCATCGAGCAGCTCGAGGGCGCTCCCCAGGATGATGTCGAGGGTCTCCTCGAGGGCCAGCACCGAGTTCATGGCCTGGCCGGCCGCGCTGAGGGCAGCCATCTCCCGCACCCGGTTCGACAGCGCCGTGCTTATCACCCGCTCGTCGACCAGCAGTCGGCTGAGGCGGCGGAGGTGGACTTCCTTGTCGACCACGTAGAGCCCGAAGGCGATGGTCAGCCCGAACATGGCAAAGCGCACCCCGCCCAGGCTGATGAGGCTGTGGGCCTTCAGAAAGTCGGGCGAGAGAGAGAGCAGCACGGCGCCGGCGGCGAGGCCGGCCATGACCAAGAGGGCCACGGCCCAGAGCTGGCTGCGCCGGCGCTCGACGGCGGCCAGCGACGGGGTTTCGACCCCGCGCAGACCGACCACGCGCGCCTCGCGCGCCATTTGCTCCCGTTCGACACCTGAGCCCACATCGTCTCTTCGGCCGGTGCGGGGCTCTTGTTGAACGAAAGACGCGACCAAGCGGCTGATCGGTCGCCGATCGTGCCTAGGACAGGTGGACCTGGCCGCTTCCGGGTGTGACGGAGCCGATGTCGACGGCCCGCTGGCCGTGGCTCCGGAGCACGTCGAGAGCGCGCAGCACGTCGCCCTTGGGCACGACCGCCACCATCCCGATGCCCAAGTTGAAGACTCGGGCCATCTCGGCATCGCTCACGCCGCCCGCGTGCTGGATCTCGGCGAAGATCCGGGGGGACTCCCAGCTGCGGCGGTTCACCTCGGCGTCGGCATGTCGAGGGAGCACCCGCGAGAGGTTCCCGGCGATGCCGCCGCCCGTGATGTGGGCGACGGCCCGCACGTCGACCGATCGCAGCAGGGCGGCGATGGCGGGCGCGTAGATCACCGATGGCTCGAGGAGCTCGTCGGCCAGGGTGTGGTGGGCGCCCTCGTAGGCGGGTCCGTCGAGCGAGCGCCCGGCATGCTCGAGCAGGACGCGCCGGGCCAGCGAGTAGCCGTTGCTGCGCAGCCCCGGCGACGGTAGGCCGATGAGGACGTCGCCCGGCGCCACGTGCTCGCCGGTCACCAGGCGGTCGCGCTCGGCCACGCCGACGGCCATGCCGACCAGGTCGAACTCGTCGGGCTCCATGGCTCCGGGGTGCTCGGCCATCTCGCCCCCGATCAGCGCACATCCGGCCTGGCGGCAACCCAGGGCGACGCCCGCCACCAACTGCTCGATGTGGTCGGGGTCGAGGCGTCCGACCGAGATGTAGTCGAGGAAGAACAAGGGCTCGGCGCCCTGGCACACAAGGTCGTCGACGCACATGGCCACCAGGTCGATGCCGATGGTGTCGAACCGCCCGGTGGCCCGGGCGATCATCGCCTTGGTGCCGACGCCGTCGGTCGAGGCCACGAGGATCGGCTGGCGGAACCGGTCCTGGGGGAAGGCGAAGAGGCCCCCGAAGCCACCGATGTCGCCGACGACCTCGGGACGGAAGGTCGAGCGGACGTGGCGCTTGATGCGCTCGACGGCCTCCTCACCGGCGGAGATGTCGACCCCAGCGTCGGCGTAGGTGAACCCCGCGCCTTCGGCGCCGCCCTCAGCCACGGACCGGTTGGACCTCGAGGACGTGCTTCGACAGCGCGTCATCGACCTCGGTCGGGTACTCGCCGCTGAGGCAGGCGGTGCAGAAGCCGGCTCCGGGGGCGCCGATGGCGGTGACGAGGTTGTCGAGGCTGAGGTAGGCCACCGAGTCGGCGTTGAGATACTTGGTGATCTCTTCGAGGCTCATGTTGGCGGCCAGCAGCTCGGCGCGCGTGCCGAAGTCCATGCCGTAGAAGCAGGGCCACTTGAGGGGCGGCGACGAGATGCGCAGGTGCACCTCGCTGGCGCCGGCCTCGCGCAGCATGCGGACCATCTGGCGCGTCGTGGTGCCCCGCACGATGGAGTCGTCGACGACCACCAGGCGCTTGCCGTTGATGTTGGCCCGGAGCGGGTTCAGCTTGCGGCGCACGCCCCGGTCGCGCATGCGCTGGTCGGGGAGGATGAACGTGCGCCCGATGTAGCGGTTCTTCACCAGACCCTGGCCGTACGGGATGCCGCTGTGGCGGGCGTACCCCTCGGCGGCGGGGACGCCGGACTCGGGGACACCCATCACCATGTCCGCGGGCACCGGGGCCTGCCGGGCCAGGAGCTCGCCCATGCGCTGCCGAGCGCTGTGGACCTCCTGGTTGTAGAGGACGCTGTCGGGACGGGACATGTAGACGAACTCAAAGATGCACAGGGTGGGATTCACCCGCTCCGGGGGGAACGGCCGCACCGACCGGTAGCCGTTGGCGTCGACGACGATCATCTCGCCCGGATCGAGCTCGCGCACGAAGTGGGCGCCAATGACATCGAGGGCCGGGGTCTCGGAGGCCAGCACCCAGCCCGCATCGAGCTTGCCGAGGCAGAGGGGCCGGAAGCCGTGCGGGTCGCGCACCCCGATGACGTGGGCCGCGTCCATCAAGACGAACGAGAAGGCGCCTTCGAGGCGAGGGAGCACCTTGAGGAGCGCCCGCTCGAGGTCGCGTCCGTCGCTGCTCATGGCCTCGTCGCTGGGGAACTCCCGGGCGATGAGCTCGCCCACCAGGTCGCTGTCGCTGGTGACGGTGCCGGGCAACATGCCGGCTTCGTCGGCCAGGGTCGGCGTGTTGGTGAGGTTGCCGTTGTGACCCAGCGCGAACCCCGACTCACCCGGCTCGCGGTAGACGGGCTGGGCGTTGTGCCAGGTGCTCGAGCCGGTCGTGGAGTAGCGGGTGTGGCCGATGGCCAGATGGCCTTGCAAGGCGGCCAGCTTGTAGTCATCGAACGCGTTGCTGACGAGACCCATGCTCTTCTCGACGAAGATGCGCTCGCCGTCGCTCACCGCCATGCCGGCTGACTCCTGACCCCGGTGTTGCAGGGCGAACAAACCGTCGAAGGTCAGGTGGGAGACGGGCTGGCCCGGGGCGTACACACCGAAGACCCCGCACGCTTCGTGGATGGTGTCGCCCTCACCATCTCCGGACCCAGCGCCTCGAGACTCGAAGGCCTCGGGGGGCGGCGAGGGAGCGCTCGTCACCCCTCTATCCTCCCACAGGCCATCGGCCTACCCCATGAGGCTCGGCCTCGGGATCGTCAGTGCTGGAGCAGGTTGTCGACGGTATCGGCCACGCCGTTGACGACCTTGCTCAGGTCAACCGGCTCGGGCTTGGCCGGCCCAGCCTCGGCCGCGGGCGTCGGCGGACTGATCGACGTCGTCGACGGAAGGGTCCGGGCGATCGGCGCCGTGCGCGGGGCGTTGCTGGTGAAGTCGGACGACGTGGGCACGCCGCTCGGCGACGGCAGCACGTCAGGCTTGGCCGGGCCGGGCACGGCGACCGGTGCCGCCGGGAGACCGGAGCCGGCCTGCGGTGCGGACCTGGGGGCCGGCGCCACGGACAAGCTCAGGGCGAGCAGACCGGCCGCGGCCGACGCCGCTACCTTCTCCGATGCGCCCGACACACCAGGAGTGGCGATGAGGGCGGCCGCCATCGAGCTGGCCGCGGCGTGCACGGCGTGGGCGGCGGCCGAGGCCAACCGGCTCAGGGGGTTGTCGGTCGATGCCACGGTGGTCGTCAGGCCGGCGGCCGCCGCGCTCGACAGCGTCGTCAGGGTGGCCGTGCCCGCGTCGTTGGACGCGCTTTGCACCGACGACGCCAGGCGGCGGCGAGCCCGCAGCAAGAGCGAGTCCACCGCACCGAGCGAGAGCCCGAGGGCGGCGGCGATCTCAGGAGGACGCCGGTCCTCGAGGTGACGAGCGATCACGACTTCGCGCTGGCGCACAGGGAGGGTGGCCAGCGCCTTGTGCACCTGGCGGCGCTGCTCGTCAGCGAGGAGCGACTCTTCAGGGAGGCCGACGGTGGTCGGGTCGGTCCGGCCCTCGTAGGGGTCTTCCTCGGGGGTGGTGCGGGTGCGGGCCCGGATGGAGTCGATGCACATGCGAGCGGCGATCACCTGCACCCACGGTCCGAAGCGGTGCTCGCCGCCGCAGAGCTCGATGCGCTCGAGGGCCCGCACGAAGGCGGCCTGGGCCACCTCATCGGCGTCGACCAGGCTGCCCAAACGGCGGGCGCAGACCCGGCGGACCGGCGCGTAGTGGCGGCGGAACAACTCGGCGAAGGCCTCCTGGTCACCCGCCTGGGCGGCGAGGACGAGGTTGGCGTCGTCTTCGAGGTCTCGGATGGATGCGACCACAGGAACCCCCATTCAGCCAGGTTCGAAAGGTTCCCCAACCTTTGTGTGTGATGCCCTGCTTTTGCGGCCTGAGCGTGCCCGGAATCCAGCCCCTACGGTACATGGTTCGTCACATCTGCCCAGACTCCTCCCTATTCTTCCGACTTCGCTGCTGACCACCAATTCTTCCTGGCGGCGGGCCCTGCCGGAGCAGCAGCCGGGTGCGATGATCTCGGCGTGGAGAGCGGACCCGACATCGAAGCGAGGTGGGTCCCAGTGGCCGTCTCGATCCTCCGCCACACGGTCTGGCGCTGCCCGGCAAAGCTCCGGCGAGCTGCCCTGCGCCTCGCTCCCGTCCGGCGAGCGCGGCGCGCCCTCTACCGGCCGTTCGGCGTGCGGTCGCTTCCAGTTCCGGGCCTCGGCTACCGGATGCGGGTCGATCTCGAGAAGTTCGACCAACGGGCTCAGCTGCGCGTGCCCTATCCCGAGCAGTACGTCGTCGACCACCTGCGCTCCGTCCTCCGTCCCGGGGCGTGCGGGCTCGACGTCGGCGCCTACTGCGGCTACTTCACCCTGCTGATGGCCCGAGGCGCCGGCCCCTCGGGGCGGGTGTTCGCCTTCGAGCCCGTGCCACCAAACGCCGCAGCCCTGCGGGCCACCCTCGCCCTCAACGAGCTGCCGAACGTGGCCGTGGTCGAGGCGGCGGTCACCGACACGCCAGGCACGGTCACCATCCGGGTGGCGGGGCCCGCCAGCTCGGTCGTCGGCGAGCGGGGCGATCCCGTCGTGGTCGAGGCCGTCACCATCGATGGGTGGGCGGAGGCGAGCGGTTTGTCGGCCGTCGACGTGGTCAAGCTCGACGTCGAAGGCGCGGAGCTGGCCGCCCTGCGAGGCATGGCCTCGACGCTACGAATCCACCGACCGCAGCTGGTGGTCGAGGTCAACGACTCGACCACGCAGAGGGAGGTCGAGGCGTGGCTGGGCGAGGCCGGCTACGGCACGAAGATCATCGGGCGGGCGTACCACGGCGCCCACCTGGCGGCATGGCCCCTGACCTGAGCTCGAAGCGTCCGCTTTTTCCGTAGACAGGCAGGAAAGCGCGCTCCAGGGGACGAATCTACGACCCAGACAGAACGGATGGGCCGACCCTACGGTCCGCCGCTCGGGGCAACGATGCAGCTGGGAAAGGGTTGGGGATCATGACACTCACGACGACACAGATCGTCCCCACGCCGGGCCGCCGGGCACGAGCTTCGGCCACGCACAAGATCATCGTGCTGGTGGTGGCCCTGATCGGGTCGCTCGTCGGGGGAGGCGCCATCGCCCCGGCTCAGGCCAGCGCCGTCTCGCAGCCGTTCACGGCCGCAGGGACAGTGTCAAACGCCAACGCGTCGATCGAGCCCGGGAACGTCGAGGCCGCCAACGCCGCCTTCGTCCTCAACCCGGTGACCGAGTCCTCGGGCAGCACGTACAAGTACTACGGCGCCGACGGATCGCTCAAGATCTACGCCACGCCCAACACGAACTACTACCTGCAAGACGTCGAGGGTAACTACCACCGCTCCGACTACGCCCACGTCGTGGTCCAGGGCCTTCCCGTGCGGGTCAACGGCGACCGGTACACGGAGAAGACCGGCGTCGAGCACTTCGTCGCCAACTCGGTGTTCAACCCGCCCCCGCCTCCCTCGACGGCGACGGGAGGCAGCCGCGTCCCCACCTGCGGCAGCGACACCAACCCCTTCCACAACCGCGTTGGCAACTTCGCCCTGGTCGCCAGCATCACGTCGCTGACCGCCCACTACCCCTGCACCACGACCCCGAAGTACCCGGGCGGCATCGTCCTCGGCAACTTCCAGACGTCGCTGGCCCCGCTCGTCGCCCAGGGCGTCAACGCCTACGGCGGCAGCAACCTCGAGGTGTACCACACGCCTGCGACGAAGTTCATCTTCGGCGACAAGACCTCGGACTACAACCACGTCGTCAAGCGCGGCCAGCAGGTCTTCGTGACCGGCACGTACACCCATGAGTTCGGCAGCTGGCTCTTCTACGCCAAGATCATCTGGACTCCCGGACCTCCCCCCGCCCCGACGGCCACGACCTACTACACCGACAGGACCGACATTCGGGCCGCCGCCACCACGGACGGGGCTTGGCAAGGTACGTCGACCACGGCCGACGGACACTTCCCCAACGGCCAGTTCCAGTCGAACCTGGTGTGGAGCCAGAACGGGACGGACTGGACGGTCAGCGGCACGTGGGTGATCTTCGACGGGAACGGCAACGCCCTGCGCGGCAATCTCACCGGCTACACCAGTGGCACCTTTCTCGACATGACCTTCGAGATCACCAGTGGTGAGGGCACGCAGATCAACGCCCAAGGTGGTGGCGACCTCAGCGGCACGGTGAACCCGAGCCCGCCAGGCATCGCCCCGAGCGCCTTCGAGGGCAAGGCCGTGCTCCAGGAGATCTTCCCGGCCCAAGCCAACGGCTGACCCGAGCTGGCCTCAGCCCGCTCCCTCTGACTCTGCCCAACTGGCCGCCAGCTCGGCGGCCAGTTGCGCGAGCGAGAACCGCTCCTCGACCCGCTTCCTGGCGGCCCGTCCCATGACCAGCAGCTCGGCCTCCGGTAGACGGGACACGGTCAAGAGTGCGTCGGCCAAGGCGGCCGGGTCGCGGGTGGGGACGAGGCGGCCGACCTCGGCGTCGACCATCTCGGGGTTGCCCACCTCGTCGGTGACCACGCACGGGATCTCCATGGCCAGGGCCTCCTTGACGACGACGGGCTGGGAGTCGAGGTCGCCGTTCGAGGCCACGACGCACGGAAGGCAGAAGACCGAGGCCTCCTCGAGGACTTCTCGGATCTCGTCCTGCGTCATGGCGCCCTCGAGGGTCACCAGGGCGCCGAGGTCGAGCTCGGCGATGAGACGCTCGAGCAGGGGCCGCTGGGTGCCTTCACCGATGATGCGGCACCGGAAGGCGAGGCCCCCATCGCGGAGGCGGGCGCAGGCCCGGACCAAGTCGTCGAAGGCCTTCTTCTCCTCGAGACGGCTCACCCCCACGATGGTGAAGGGGTCGCGTCGGTAGGGATGGTGGCGTCGGAACCGATCGACCTGGACACCACACGGAATGACGACCAGCCGGCGGGCCAGGCCCGGCCACTGGGCCTCGATGCGGCGGCGGTTGTACTGGCAGACCGTCACCACCAGGTCGGCCCGCTGGAGCTTGCGCTCGACGTCGAACGGACCCTGGAAGATGTCATTGGCGTGGGCCGTGAACGAGAACCGGCACCGCAACCCGGCCGCGGCCAGCAACGCCGTCGAGGCCGACGCCCGGGCGAAGTGAGCGTGCAGGCGGGCCGGGGGTGAGCTTCCGAGGGCGTCGATGAGGACGATGGCGCGGCCGAGGGCGTGGAGCTGGAGGCGGCTGGGCCGACGCAGGGCAAGGGCGATCGTCCGTCCCAGGCCGCCAGGACGCCGGCGGGCCACTCGCGCCGCGGCCCGGATGAAGGCGCCCGGATGCTTGGTCGGCGAGAGGAGTCGGGTGAAGGCCAGGTCGCCGGCTGAGGCATCGAGGCCAGTCGGGTCGTAGAGGCTGAAGACATGGGGCCGGATGCCCAGCCTGGCCAGCTCGCGCAGCTCGTTCTGGATGAACGTCTGCGACAAGACCGGGAAGCCGTCGACGACGTAGGCGATGGAGCGAGACTCGTCATCGGGACGGCTCGTCAACGCACGACCGCCAGGATCGACGACGATGCGCAAGACACGACGAGCCGGTCGCCCACCGCGACGAGCGACGTCGGCCCACTTCCCGCCGGGAGGTCGACCCGGCGCTTGACGCCCGTCTCATCGATGCCGACGACGGCATCGAGGTCGAACAGCGCGGCCCACAGCAAGCCGTCGGGCCCGAAGGCCAGACCGAACGGCGTGCCGGGAAGCTCGAGGGTGACCGTCCCCCGATCGGGGTCGTCGAGCGACAGCCGGCTGACCAGCGGCTGCACGAAGTGGCCGAGCCACAGGTGCAGCCCGTCGGGCGAGACCACGGCCGTCCGGACCCGGCCAGCCGTGGGGAACACCCGGTCGCCACTGGACCCGCCCACGCGCGCCAGCACCGGGCGGCCGATGTCGGTGACCCATAGGCAGCCGCGGCCGTCGGCCACGACAGTGTCGGGGCGCAGCATGCCGTCGGGCAGGTCGCGGGCAAGGGTGCCATCGTCAACCCGCCACAGCCTCCGATGCCACGAGTCGACGACCCATGCCGCGCCCTGATCCCAGGTCGCACCCAACAGCTCGCGAGTGCGGGGGAGGCGAACCCGACTCGTCGCCCCGGACTCGGGGTCGACCACCGCCACCTTGCTGGCCAGCGTCAGCGCCACCCACGCCCGCCCGCGGTCGTCGCACCCCACGATGTGAGGCCACAACGGAAGACGCCACGTGCGCCACTCACCGGTCGTCAGGTCATGCCAAGCCAGCGTGGAGGAATCCCGGATGGTCAACCAGAGACGCTCGCCGCCGGCTGCCGTCAGCCAGAACGGGAAGACGCCCGGTACCGCTATCTGATCTTCGACCACCTGGCGCCGCGGGAGGACGCCGACCGGCCACCCTGCCGCCTCATCGGCGCCGGCCGTCACCGAGGGCGCGGCGGTGGCCAAGCTGGCCGCCTCGTCGGGAACCGGCGGCGACACACCGGGACCAGGGCGGCGAACCTTCCGAATCAGATCGAGAATGAACCGGCGGTCGACGGCGACGACGGCGATGACCGAGAGGACGACGTCGGCCCCGACCAAGGCAAGGAATCCGACGATGGTGCGGGGAGCGCCCACGGCGTGACGCAAGCCGTAGGCGGCGGCCGCTGCGACCGATCCGGCCGCGACCTCACGCCATGTGTCTCGCAGCAAGTTCATGCCGGGGAAGAGGCGATGGATCGGGATCTGCCGGGTGACGATGGCGATGATCCCGAGGCTGCCAATGGCCCACGCCGCGCCATTCAGACCGAACAGGACCACGGCGGGGAGGAGGACGAGGAAGACCCAGAGCTCGTTGACGATCGACCAGGCCAAGGTGGGCTTGGTGCGGCCCCGGGCCCGGAAGAAGATGTCCCACGAAAAGCCGATGCTGCCGAGAACGATGGCGATGCCCTGCATCCGCAGGAGGAAGACGGCCGGCGCCCACTTCGGGCCGAGGATGAGGTGGGCGAGATCGCCGGCGAAGATGGCCAGGCCGAACCCGATGGGTCCTGACCACATGGCGGTGACACGGTTGGTGGCCACGAATGCCCGGCGCTGGCCCTCGACGTCGTCGGGGACTCGGCAGAGGGCGGGGAAGAGCGTCTGGGCCACCATGGCATCGAGCCGGAAGGCCCTCGCGGCCAGGCCCTGGGCCACGCTGAAGAAGCCGAGGGCGGCCAAACCGAGGGACTTGGAGATGACGAGGGTCCCGGCGACGGTCGTCGACAGGCCAAGGAGCCGACTGACCCAGAGCGGCCAGCCGTAGGCCACGAACCGGCGGGCGACGGGGCCGTCCATCTTCACTCGGGGCCGCATCGGGGTCGCCCATGCCACCGCCACGGCCGAGACCACGAGGGCGGCGACCGACCCGTCGACGAGCGCCCAGATGCCGTAGCCGGCATAGGCAAGCGGGATGGTCACGACGAAGCCGACGACCGGGCCCAACGCGCTGATGATGTTCTGCTTCAGGTAGTCGAGTCCCCGCATGTACAGGGCGCTGGGCAGGCCCAAGAAGGCGTTGGTGTAGACGGTCAGAGCCAGGACAGCGACGATCGGCACCAGGTTGGAGCGGTGGTAGTAGGCGGCGATGAGGGGAGAAAGAGCGAGCACCATGACGAACAGCGCGGTCGAGAGGATGAGCT
>JAUTXA010000107.1 GCA_030838265.1 Actinomycetota bacterium
TCTTGGAGGTGGGCGATGTCGGCGTAGGTCAGATCCATGACCTCCCGCAGCCAGAGCACCTCGCGCAGCGGGGCCGACAGGACCTCGAGCATCTGACCGACCTGGCTGGCGTCGAGGGCGGCGACGACCGACTCGTCGAAGTCCTCGATCGGGGGCAGGTCGCCCTCGGCCAGCTCCTCGGTCGGACGGCTCGAGCGCAGGGTGTCGATGGCGCAGTTGCGGACGATCCGCAGCAGCCAGGCATCGAGACGGCGAGCATCAGCCGCGCCCCACGACCGCCACGCCCGCAGCCACGCCTCCTGGCAGGCGTCCTCGGCCCGCTCCGCCCCGAGGATGGAGCGGGCGTAGAGGAAGGCGTGGCGCTTGCGGCGCTCGTAGAGCTCCTCGAAGGCGGCGACGTCGTGTTCCACCATCGTCGCGAAGGTTACGGCCGGCTGGGCCAGACTGAGCGTCGTGCGCATCTCCGCCAAGGCCGACTACGCGGTGCGAGCCGTCGTCCACCTGGCCGCCGCGGCTGTCGAAGGCGCCGGCGGCGACGGAGCGCCCGTCAAGGCCCAGGCCATCGCCGACGAGCAGGACATCCCCGTCCGCTTCCTGCTCGGGATCATGAACGAGCTGCGCGTCTCCGGGCTGGTCCGCAGCCAGCGGGGGGCCGATGGTGGGTTCGTCCTGGCCCGTCCCGCGGCCGAGATCGCGGTGGCCGACGTCATCCGCGCCGTCGAAGGCCCCCTCGCCAACGTCTCCGATCTGCGCCCCGACGAGATCGACTACACCGGCTCGGCCGCCGCCCTCAAGGACGTGTGGATCGCGGTGCGCGCCAGCCTGAGACGGGTCCTCGAGACGACGACGATCGCGGCGGTGGCCAGCGGCAAGCTCCCCAGCGCCGTCACCTCGCTCACCCGGGACGACGACGCCTGGCTGCCCCACTAACTCTCGCCGCGCCAAGAAGGCCCAGCGGGCTGAGCCCTGAACCGCTAGAGGTGAGCGGCGGCCGCGGCCTGCACGGCGGCCACGATCGGCTCCCAGTCGGCATCGGCCGACGACCGGTTGATGGTCACGAAGTCGTTGACGCCGAAGATCGAGGCCACGCCCGGCGCGGCGAACACGGCGGCCGCGAACGGATCGGCCGCCGCGGCTTCGGCTGAGTTGAAGCTGATCGTCGCCGGCAGGGTGACGTCGAGCTCGAACTTCATGGCGTTGGGGTTGGGTGAGGGCGTCGGGGTGGCGGTGGCCATGACCGGCGACTCTAACGGCCTACAGGACGACCAGACCTAGAGGTGCAGCCCGCACTCCGTCTTGTCGCTGTTGGCCCAGCGCCCTGAGCGCGGGTCGTCGCCCTCGGCCACCGGCTGGGTGCAGGGCCAGCAGCCGATCGACGGGTAGCCCTGATCGACGAGCGGGTGGACGGGCACATCGTGGTCGCGGATGTAGCCATCGACGTCGAGGTCGCTCCACATGGCGATGGGGTTGACCTTGACCAGCCCCCGTAGGTCGCGCGCCACCACCGGGGCATTGGCCCGGATCTCGGCCTCGGCCCGGCGCAGCCCGCTCATCCAGGCCGCCTTGCCGAAGAGGGCCCGGTCGAGCTGGCCCACCTTGATGGCCGAGCAGCAGTTCTCGGGGTCGACCTTCCAGAGCTCCTCCTGCTGGGGGAGAGCGGTCATCACCTTGAGGTTCAGCCCGTAGCGGCGGCGCACCAGCTCCATCTGGTCGAGCGTCTCGGGGAAGTGGTAGCCGGTGTCGATGAACACGACCTCGATCGACGGCTCGACCGACACGGCCAGGTCGATGAGGACGGCGTCGGTCATCGAGGCGGTGAGGCATAGCCGGGGGTGGAAGGTGTCGACCGCCCACTGGATGATGGCGCCCGCCGGCTCGCGCTCGAACTGCCGCGACAGATCGGCCAGGGCGGCGTCGCTGAGGTCGACACCGACGGGGTCGCCCCGGTCGACGTCTCGATCGAGCAGCGTCATGTGGCGCACTCCGATTCGCCGACCTCGGCGATGTAGGGGCCGGTCTCGTCGAAGTCGACGTAGAAGTCGGGCCGCTCGTCGGGGGTGGGGAAGGCGTCGAGCTCCTTCAGCTCGACGGCGACGCCCGACGCTCCGCCCGATCGCTCGAGCCACGACGGGAACGTCTCACCGGCCGAACGCTCGGCCGCGAAGCGGCCAACCACCCGCACGGTGGCCTCACCCGCGGCCTTGGCCGGCAGCCGCAGGGCCTTGTCGCCGAACTTGACCTCTGTCTGGCCGAGGTGGCCGCCCAGCAGCATCTGGTAGCCGGGGGCCGAGCGGCCATGGGCCCGGCGCTCGACACCCATGAAGCCGATGTCGCTGATGTGGTGCTGGCCGCAGCTGTTGGTGCAGCCCGAGATGTTGATGCGGACGCCGCCGACGTCGGCCAGGCCGGCCTCCTCGAGGGCCCGCCCGATGTCGTCGGCCAGGCCGCGGGACTGGGTCACGGCGAGGTTGCAGGTGTCGGCGCCCGGGCAGCTCACCACGTCGCGGGCCAGCTCGGCACCGGGCTCGGCCATGTCGATGGCGGCCAGCCGCTGGTAGAGGGTAGGCAGCTGCTCGTCGCTGAGGCCTCGCAGCACGATGTTCTGCCGGTTCGTCACCCGGAGGTCGACGCCGAGCTCACGCTGGATGGTGGCGAGGGCCCGGAACTGATCGGCGGTGAGGTCACCGAGACGGGCGTAGGCGTAGGCCGAGACCGTCCCCTTGGCCACGCCTCGCACCACGTTGGCGAGCTCCCAGCGGGCGTAGCCGTTGTCGGTGCCGAGCAGGGCGTTGCCGCTGCGGGCCGGCATGAACGAGACGGGCACGCCGACGGGCGTGGGGTCGGTGCCGATGCCGGCGGGAAGGTCGCCGTGCTCCTGCACGTAGGGAGGGATGCCACCCGGCCACGTCACCGACGCCAGCAGCATGCGCCGCTCGCGGAAGATGCGCTCGCGCAGCTCGTCGAGGCCCATGGTGTCGACCAGCCACTTCATGCGGGCCCGCAGCTTGTTGTCGCGGTTGCCGTGGTGGTCGAACACCCGCAGGATCGACTCGATGGTGGTGAGCAGGTCGTCGCGGGAGGTGAACTCCTCGAGGGCCTGGGCCGGGTGTGGGTTGGCCCCGAGGCCGCCGGCGAAGAAGACGCGGAAGCCGGGCTCGGGGGTGCCATCGGCGTTCGGTCGGTTGACCGCTACCACGCCGACGTCGTTGAACATGGCCTGGCCGCAGTCGGTGGCGCAGCCCGAGAAGTTGATCTTGAACTTGCGGGGCAGTCGCTGGGCGATGGGGCTGCGGATGAAGTGGAGGTAGGTGGCCTCGGCCCACGGGCTGATGTCGAGCACTTCGAAGGGGCAGGCGCCGGCCAGGTGGCAGCCGACCACGTTGCGGACGGTGTCGCCGCACGCCTCACGGGTGGTGAGCCCCACCGACGCCAGCTCGCGCATTATGGCAGGGACGTTCTCGAGCTGGACGAAGTGGAACTGGATGTTCTGCCTCGTCGTGATGTGGCCCCATCCCCGCGAGTAGTCGGTGACGAGGTCGGCCAGCTTCTCGAGCTGCTCGGGCTGCAGCGACCCGTAGGGGACCTTGACCCGCACCATCTGGTTGTGGCCGCCCTGGCGCTGGCCGTAGATGCCGTTGTTGAGGCGGAAGACCCGGAAGACATCGTCGTCGAGGTCGCCGGCCAGGTAGCGGGCCAACTGGGTCTCGAACTTCTCGATGTCCTTCAACGCAGCCGCGTCGATGGGCTGGCCGTTCACGGAGACTTCGAGGTTGGGCACGTCGAGAGCGGTCATCGTGAGACCTCCACGCGGGGCGAGTGGTCTCACTGTATTAGCAAAACCTGAGTTATCCGATCAAGTTTTGCGACAACTGTCACTCGGCGCCCGAGCCCGTGCCTAGAAGCGGGCCGAACCGCCCAACTTGTCGACCATCAGGTAGTGCCCGTTCCCGGCGTAGGCCATGCCGGCCCAGCGGTCGAAGCCGACCCACGAGCCGCCAACCGTTGGATTGACGGCCGTGCCCCTGATGTGGATGCCGCCAAAGCCGTCGAGCACGGCGTAGCCGTCACCGGTCGGGGCGGCCACGATGGTCCGGGCGATGTCCCAGTTGAGCCAGTAGGAGTAGTTGGGGGTGACGAAGGCGTCGCCGCTGGTGTGGACACCGCCGAAGCCGTCGAGGACATAGGCGCCCTTGCCGGTGGCGGTGAAGGCCAGCGATCGGGCGATGTCCCAGCCCATCCACCGCGCCGTGGGACCAGACGGGGCGTCGCCGGCCATGAAGGTGCGCCCGAAGCCGTCAAGCACGCCGTAGCCCTTGCCGCTCGGGGTGATGGCGATGGCCCGGACGATGTCGACGCCGAGGTAGGGGGTGGTGATGATGTTGCCGAGGGCGGCGACGGCCGACCCGTAGAGGTGCATGCCGCCTAGAGAGTCGACGACGGCGTAGCCCTTGCCGTCGGGCATCACAGCCATGGCCCGTCCCGCTCCGCCACTGCCGAAGCTCGGGTAGCCGTAGTTGGTGGCGCCGCCGATGCTGTGCACGGTGCCGTCACTGGTGAGGACGTAGTAACCGCCGAGCGGGTTGACGGCAACCGTTCGACCGGTGACGGTCAGGTGACGGGCCGCCTGCAACGACCAGTAGGGGTCGATCGCCGTGCCGTCGGGACGGTGGACCTCGAAGTGCAGATGGGGGGCGGTCGTCTCGGCATCGCCGCTGTCGCCCATGTAGGCGATGAACTGCCCGGCTGACACGCGGCTGCCGGCCTGGATGCCAGGGGCGAAGCGCCACTGCGCGGGGTTGGCTCCGTCGTCCGTCCCGGGCGTGTCGTTGTTGATGTGGATGTAGTAGTACCACCAGCCGTCGTCGCCCTGGAGCTTGAGCATGACGCCGCCGTTGCCCGACGATCCGTCCTGCACCCAGCTGATGACGCCGTCGCTGGCCGCCACCTCGCGCTCGAGCTTGGTGCCCATCAGGTCGTTGCCCATGTGGGGGTGACCGACCCGCGGGGCGCCGAAGTCGTCGGTGTAGCGGACGGGGCCGTCCACCGGGAAGACGATGGGGTGGGACTCACCCGCCGCCATGGCCGGGGCCACGTGACCGGCGAAGGGGGCCAGGACCGAGGCCGCCAGGGCCGCCGTGGCCGCTCGTCGGAGCAGGCGAGAAGAGAGGGGGGAGATGCGCATGGCCGCCGTGGTTCCAATCGATCGCGAACGGGGACCCTGCTTGTCTCGGCAGATGCGGCGGTCGGCCTTTAGCCGGTGCGCCCCAAATGGGTCGTCAGGCCCGGAGCAATTCGGCCACCCGGAAGGCCAGGTCGAGCGACTGCCGGGCGTTGAGGCGGGGGTCGCAGGCGGTGGTGTAGTTGTTCTGGAGTTGATCCTCGAAGATCTCCTCGGCCCCGCCTAGGCACTCGGTGACGTCGTCGCCCGTGAGCTCGACATGCACGCCGCCCGGCCACGTCCCCAGGCTCCGGTGCACGGCGAAGAAGGCCTGGATCTCGTTGAGGACGTGATCGAGGTGGCGCGTCTTGCGGCCGCTCGGGCTCACGAAGGTGTTGCCGTGCATCGGGTCGCACACCCACGCCACCGGGTGGCCGGTCGCCTCGACGGCGCCGACGACGGACGGGAGGACGTCGGCCACCTTCTCGGCGCCCATCCTGGTGATGAGAGTTAGGCGCCCCGGGATGCGGTTGGGGTTGAGGGTCTCGCAGATCTCGACCGCCTCGTCGGGGGTGACGGTGGGCCCGAGCTTGCAGGCAACCGGGTTGGCCACGCCGCTGAGGAACTCGAGGTGGGCGCCGTCGGGCTGGCGGGTGCGCTCGCCGATCCAGAGCAGGTGGGCCGAGCAGTCGTACCAGTCGCCGGTGAGCGAGTCGCGCCGGGTGAGGGCCTCCTCGTAGCCGAGAAGGAGGGCCTCGTGGCTGGTCCAGAAGTCGACCTGGTGGAGACGGGCCTCGCGCTCGAGGTCGATGCCGCAGGCCCGCATGAAGCGCATGGCCCGCTCGATCTCGGCTGCGATGGCGTCGTAGCGCTGGCCCTCGTTGCTAGTCGAGACGAACTCCTGGTTCCAGGTGTGGACCTGGCCCAGGTCGGCGAACCCGCCCTTGGTGAAGGCCCGCAGCAGGTTCAGGGTCGAGGCGGCCTGGTGGTAGGCCGCCACCAGTCGCTCGGGGTCGGGGGTGCGCGAGGCCAGGTCGGGGGCGTCGTCGTTGACGATGTGGCCCCGGAAGCTGGGGAGGTCGACCCCACCGATCCGCTCGGTGTCGGCGGACCGGGGCTTGGCGAACTGGCCGGCGATGCGCCCGAGCTTCACGGTGGGGACACCCGAGCCGTAGGTCAGCACGACCGCCATCTGCAGGATGACCTTGAGCTTGTCGCGGATCTGGTCAGCGCTGAACTCGTGGAACGACTCGGCGCAGTCGCCCGCCTGCAACAGAAAGGCGCGGCCGCCCTGCACGGCAGCCAGGGCGTCGGTGAGCTGGCGGGCCTCACCGGCGAAGACCAGCGGGGGCAGGCCCGAGAGCTGCTTCAGGGCGCGGTCGAGGGCGGCCTCGTCGGGCCAGTCGGGCTGCTGCTCGACCGGTCGCTCCCGCCACGAACCTGGGCTCCACTCCTGCTGTCGCACCGCTCCATCGTCGTCGCGACCCGGCCCTAAGGCAAAGCCCTTCGAGCCGAAGGCGGTCAGACTTGGGGCCTTGGAAGAGGATCAGCCCGGCATCGCGGCCACCGCGGGGGCCAACTTGGTGACCGTCTCGCTCGCCTCGGGCGACGAGGTGGCCGCCGAGGTGGGCCCGGGTCTCGACTACGTGGTGGTGGGCGACCACGTGACCGTCCGCCGCACTGGGGACGGTGGGGACGGGTGGACCCTGACCTCGATCGGCGAGCGCCGCTCGACCTTCTGGCGCCTGCGGGGCGACTTCACCCGGTCGGACGCCTCGATCCAGCAGCGCCACGTGATCGCCGCCAACATCGACCTCGTGGTCGTCGTCGTGGCGGCGGCCCATCCCAAGTTCCGCCCGTCCCAGCTCGACAACTACCTATTGCTGGCCGAGCACAGCGATGTCACCCCGCTCATCTGCGTCAACAAGTGCGACCTGGCCGAGCTCGACCTGTCGGAGTACGAGGGGCTGGGCTACGGCATCGTCCGCACCTCGACCAAGGCGCCGATCGGGCTCGACGATCTGCGGGCGGCCATCACCGGAAAGACGTCGGTCTTCGTCGGGTCGAGTGGAGTGGGGAAGACGTCGCTCCTCAATGCCTTGGCTCCTGAGGCCGGGCTGAAGACCAGCTACGTCGGCAAGAAGTCCGACCGCGGCCGCCACACCACCACCAAGTCGTTCATCCTCCGGCTCGACGACGACACGATCGTCATCGACACGCCGGGGACGCGGGCGTTGCAGGTCCTGCAGATCGACGCCGACGAGCTACCCGAGTACTTCCCCGAGTTCGACGGGCTGGCCGAGTCGTGCCGCTTTCGCAACTGCAGCCACTTGCACGAGCCCGACTGCGCGGTGCAGGCCGCCGTCGCCTCGGGTGCCATCTCGCCCGCCCGCTACGCCACCTACCGCCGCATCGCCGAGCGCACCGCCCGCTAGGGGCAGAGGGTGGCTCGGGCGGCGCGGGCGGCCCGCTGGGACCGGTTGTACGAGGCCCATCCCCGTCCCAAGGGGGGCTCGTCGCAGTTGAGGGTGATCTGCAGCTCGGGGTCGGTCGCTCCGGTGATGGCATGGACCAACGTCGGGATGGCGTCGTCCGACAGCTGGTCGAAGTAGCCCGGGTCGAAGCGGCCGGTGGCCTTGGCGTGGGCGATGTTGTGACGCACGACGACGGCCTCCGGGTTGGCCACGTTCAGCCCCAGCAACAGGGCGAGGCCGACCATGACCGAGACGGTCGGCACCCAGTTGCGGGGACGGCCGACGCCGGCGATGTGCAGGCCGAGGGCGATGAAGACCAGCCCGATCCACACCGCCGCCACCTGGCTGTAGAGGCGGAGCATGGTGAACCCGAAGACGTGCTCGTAGAGAGAGAGGCGGCGGAAGGCGACGGCGACGATGACGAGGGTGAGGGCCACGACCACCTGGCACAGGACGGTGATCCGCCTGCTCGGCTCGGTGGTCGCCCGCAGGACGAGCAGGGCGACCAAGGTGATGGCCGACACAGCGAGCAGCTGGAAGAAGCCGCTCCGGGCGTAGTCGGCGTAGGTCAGGCCGCGCGTGGTGAGGACGTGGTGGGCGCCGCCAAGGGCGGTGACGGCCTGTACCGATGCGAAGATCCCGAACAGGGTGGCGAGAGCGCCGAGGACGACCGTGACCTCGAGTTCGCCGAGGCGGGGAGGGTTGTCGAGGGTGATGCCCGCCGGCTGCGACGCCGAGGCCGTCCGCAGCAGACCGCCCATGGCCCACGCGCCAATGGCGATGACCACGGCGTGCATCACGACCTCGCCGGGCGGCGCGGGAATGCGAAAGAGCGAGGCGAACACGGCGTCAGCCGAGGCCAGCAGGGCCCCCAGGACGAGGAGCAGGGGTACGGCCAGCAGCACGCCGCGCACCATGGGCCCGGCGAGAGACGCCCGGTCGTCGGCCTGATCCCGTCGCCGGCGCAGGGCCCGGGCGAGGGGCCCGGCCACGAACGCGGGCGCGGCGAGGCCGTTGGCCGCGGTGTGCATCGCCCTCGTCAGGGCCCGGGGGATGGTGACGTCGAACAGGTCGCCGTCGCGCCCGAACGAGGCCGCGACCACGAGGAGGGCGGCGAGGGCGCAGAGATCCGGGGCGATGAGCCAGGGGCTCATGCGGAGGGGCAGGAACAGGGCGAAGATCGGGACGAAGGCGGCCACCAGCCGGGCTTGGGGCTGGACGACCCGGCCCGACGCCAGCAGGACGGCGACGGCCACGACTGCGGCGAGGGCACCGCCGGTCGTCGCCACCCCCGACACGAGGCCGCGTTCGAAGGCGACGCCGGCGACGACGACTCCGGCGAGGAGCCAGGCCGTGGCCGGACGCTCGACCCCGAGTCCGAGTCCTTGGCGGGCCGTGCTGGTGGCGCTGGTGAGGTCGGCCTCGCTCATGCCGCCACGCCCGGCAGGACGACGACCATCCGACAGCCGTGAGGCTCTCGTTGCTCGGCTCTGATCTCGCCGCCGTGGAGGTCGACTATCCAGCGGGCGATGGCCAGGCCCAACCCGGCGCCGCCATGGCCCGATCGGGACGGGTCGACTCGGTAGAAGCGCTCGAACACGCGGTTGGCCTCCTGCTCGGGGATACCGGGACCTTCGTCACTGACCTCGATGGCGACCCGTCCGGCGCGGTGGTGGGCGGCCAGGGTGACGGTGCCGCCGGCGGGGGAGTAGCGCACCGCGTTGTCGACCAGATTGGTCACGACTTGGTGCATCCGCTCGGGGTCGCCGTCGGCCACCAGCCCGGTGCCACCGGCATCGACGCGGACACTGACCGCGCCGGCGTGCAGTCGCGACTCCGACGCTGCCAGCTCGAGCATGGGCCCGACCTCGAAGGGATGGCGGTCGAGCGGGATGGCGCCGGACTCGAGCCGGGAGAGGTCGAGGAGCTGGCTCACCAGCCGGCCCAGGCGCTCGACTTGGCGGAGCATCACGGCCAGCTGCTCCGGGTCGGGCTGGCTGACGCCGTCGACCAGGTTCTCGAGCGTGGCCTGCAAAGCGCTGATCGGCGTGCGCAGCTCGTGGCTCACGTTGGCCACCAGGTCGCGGCGCATGCGGTCGACCTCGGCCAGCTCGGTGGCCATGGCGTTGAAGGCGCGGGCCAGCTCGCCCACCTCGTCGTGCGAGGTCGCCGTGACCCGGCGGTCGTAGTCACCGCGGGCCATGTCCTTCGAGGCGGCGGCCATCTCCCGCAGTGGCGCCACCATTCCGTGGGCCAACAGCTGGATGACACCGAGCCCGACGACCGCGGCGATCGGCGTGGTGTAGCGCAGGGGGATGCCGGCCTTGAAGCCGCCGAAGATGAGCAGGACGGTGAGGGCGACGGTGGCGACGACCACCACGCCGAGCTTGGCCTTGATCGAGCCCAAGAAGTCGAGGGGCCGCGTCGTCATCTTCATGCCGTGGCCTCGATGTCGACGGCGTAGCCCACGCCGTGCACGGTGCGGATGAGGTCGGCCCCGAGCTTGCGGCGCAGGTCGCGCACGTGGGAGTCGACGGTGCGCGCCCCCGACCCGTCCCGATAGCCCCAGACCTCGGCCAGAAGCTGGTCGCGGGTGAGGACGGCGCCCTGGCGGGAGGCGAGGAAGTGCAGCAGGTCGAACTCGGTCGGAGTGAGGTGGACGGCTTCACCCGCTCGGCGCACGCGACGGGTGGCGGGCTCGAGCTCGACGTCGCCGATCGTGACCGAGGGACCGGGCAGCACACCGGTGCGCTCCATACGCCGCAACACGGCGTGGATCCGGGCCACGAGCTCGCGCGGGCTGAACGGCTTGGTCAGGTAGTCGTCGGCCCCGACGGCCAGGCCCACCAGGAGGTCAGTCTCGGAGTCGCGCGCCGTCAGCATGATGACGGGGACGGGCCGGTCCTTCTGGATGCGGCGGCACACCTCGAGCCCGTCGATACCGGGCAGCATGAGGTCGAGGACGACGAGGTCGGGACGCACCCGCTGGCAGAGATCGACCCCTTCGAGGCCATCACCGGCCACCTCGACCGCGAAGCCCTCGCTGCGCAGCCGGGCCGCGATGGCACTGGCGATCGACGCCTCGTCCTCGACCACCACGATGGTGCGCGTCGCCATGTCCTCAAGGGTACGGACGCCGTATGCAGGAATCCCGCCCGCACCTGTGGAGATTCGGTGCAGAGATAAGAGGCGTCAGGTGGACGGGGCGGAGGCGGCGGACTCGACGAGGGGGAGGACGCGGTAGGGGATCTGGTCCGAGAGGGCGATGACGGTGGTGGTGCGGGAGATGCCCTGCACCTCGAGGATGCGGTTGATGACCTCTTGCAGGTGGGTGTTGGTGCGGGCCGCGACGCGGCAGTGGAGGTCGCCGGGGCCTGAGGTGGCGTTGGCCTCAAGGACTTCGGGGATAGCGCGCAGGTGGTCGACGACGTCGTCGAGCCGGCCCTGGGCGATCTCGAGCGTGGTGAAGGCCAGCACCTCGTAGCCCAGGGCGGCGATCCCGAGCTCGGGCCCGAAGCCGGTGATGACGCCCCGGGCCTGCAGCTTGTCGAGGCGGGCCTGCACCGTGCCCCTCGCCACCCGCAGGCGGCGGGCCAGCTCCATGACGCCGGCCCGGGGGGTCTCGGCCAGAGCCTGGATGAGTCGCCCATCGAGGTCGTCGATCGCACTGTTCAACATGACCAGATCGTAGCCTGAAACGCCCGAATCACTGGGCAACCTGCCTAGCAAACGGTCCAACTGTTGACCTCTTCGGCCAAGACCCGGAGAATGAAGTGCACAGCCTGTCCATCCTCAAGGGGGATCCGCGGTGACGATCACCGACCAGACGCAAACCACGACCAAGACCCGCAGCACGCTCGAAGACTTCAAGGCCAAGGTCGACCGGGTCGTGGCCGAGCACCCCGTCGTCGTCGACAACCGCTACACCAAGTGGTTCGCCACGGGTGAGGCATCGAGGGACGAGGTCCGCCACCTGGCCCAGCAGTTCAGCGTCTTCAGCCACCTCTTCGTCGAGGCCCAGCTGCGCAAGGTCATCAACTCCGCCGACATCGACAGCTACCACGCCGGCAAGGAGATCCTCATGAACGAGCTGGGCGTGGTCTTCCGGCCGCTCAAGGGGACGACGACCGCGGGCGACGACATCGACCCCGAGCTCGTCTCGACCGAGGGCACCGTCGATGGCAGCCGCTACCGCCACCCGGCCGCCCACTTCGAGTGGCTCATCCGCTTCGCCAAGCCCATCGGCCTCGACTTCGACCAGATGGGCAAGCGCCGCCACGGCACCGACTCGACCCTCTTCTTCTGCGACGAGCTCCTCCGCATCTACGGCCACGAGGATCCGAGCATCGCCGAGGGCGCCAGCTACGCCGTCGAGAACTGGGCGGCCGCCGGGTTCTGGAAGGAGCTCATCGCCGGCCTCCAGGCCTTCAAGGAGCGCGAGTGCGCCGAGCTCAACCTGAGCTTCTGGACGTGGCACGACAAGGTCGAGGATCAGCACGCGGCCCACACCGCCGACGAGCTGGTCGAGGCGTTCGAGACCGACGAGTTCGACGAGGAGAAGTTCCTGCAGGGCGCGGCCGAGATGCTCGAAGGCGTCAAGGCCTTCTGGGACGGCCTCGAGCAGGACCGGGTCAACCAAAGGACAGCAAAGTGACGGCGACCACGACCAATCCCACCACCTACCGCACGGCCACTCCGGCTTCGATGTTCCTCGGCTGGGACTACCTCGAGCTCTGGGTCGGCAACGCCCGCACCTATGCCGGCTTCCTGATGTCGGCGTTCGGCTTCGAATGCGTCGCCTATGCCGGCCCCGAGACGGGTGTCGCCGACCGGGCCAGCTACCTGCTCGAGCAAGGCGCCATCCGCTTCCTCGTCACCGGCGCCATGCACCCCGACTCGCCCATCGCGTCCCACGTCCGGGCCCACGGCGACGGCGTCCACGACCTGGCCATCACCGTGTCGGATGCGGCCGCTTGCTACGAGGCCGCCCTCGAGCGCGGCGCCGTCGGCCTCCGTCCGCCCGTGGTCGTCGACGACGACAGCGGCAAGCTCGTCCTCGCCACCATCGCCACCTACGGCGACACCCAGCACACGTTCGTCGAGCGCCACGCCTACTCCGGTCTCTTCATGCCTCACTTCACCGCCGACCGCCTCCCCCCGCGGCCCGTCGGCCCCGAGGTCGGCCTGGTGAAGATCGACCACGCCGTGGCCAACGTCGAGAAGGGCGCCCTCGATCAGTGGGTCGGCTTCTACGAGCGCATCCTCGGCTTCGACCAGCTCGTCCACTTCGACGACGAGACCATCTCGACCGAGTACTCGGCCTTGATGTCGACGGTGGTGTGGGACGGCAGCAAGGTCGTCCTCCCGATCAACGAGCCGGCCGACGGCAAGAAGAAGAGCCAGATCCAGGAGTACCTCGACTTCTACGGCTGCCCCGGCGTGCAGCACATCGCCCAGCGGACGGAGGACATCGTCACCACCGTCGCCGCCCTCCGGGCCCGGGGCGTGCGCTTCTTGACCGTGCCGCCCGCCTACTACGACGACGTCAAGGTCCGCCTGGCCGAGCTCGACCTGCCGTGGGACAAGCTGCAGGATCTCGGCATCCTGATCGACAAGGACCAGGACGGCTACCTGCTGCAGATCTTCACCGAGAACGTCACCGACCGGCCCACGGTCTTCTTCGAGATCATCCAGCGGGAAGGGGCCAAGGGCTTCGGCGCCGGCAACTTCAAGGCTCTCTTCGAGGCGATCGAGCGCGAGCAAGACCGCCGCGGCAACCTCTAGCGCCCACGTTTTTCGTTTCGGCCGCGATCTGCTGCAGTAGTGCGGCGAATCGCGGCCGAAAGCGCGTCGGGGCTAGGGCGTGATGCCGAGCGCGGCGATCACCGCTTGGGCCGCGGCCTCGTCGCCGTCGATCTTCACCTGGCTGAGATCGGCGTCGTCACGGCCGCACACCAGCGGGATGTAGACGTCGAAGGGGACGGTGATGTCGGCCACCGGCTCGCCCCCGCCCACCTCGAAGGTCAGGTCCTGCTCGCCGGTGACGGCGATGCGGACGGGCCGAGCCTCGGCCAGCTTCCGGGCCAGGCCCTTGGCTGTCCGCTCGAGGGTGAGGCGGGCCTCGGGGCTGCGGAGGTTGCCGGGACGGCCGACGGCGCGTCGGATGTCCTGCTCGTGGGCCCAGCTGTCGAACAGCCTGGTGTTGAGGAAGGCGCCGAGCTTCACCGGGAAGCCCATGGGCCCCGGCACCTCCTCGTCGAACATCGAGTCGGGTAGCGACCGCAGGTAGTCGATGCGCTCCTTGGCCATGGCCCGCAGCTCGGCGACCAGCTCGCTGGGTGGCGTGCCCCGCCGGGCCTCGATGTGGGTCTCCATGTAGCGGCCCACGTCGTTCTTGATGTGGGGGAGACCATCGGGGATCGTGACATCGGGCTCGGGGTCGCCCATGAGGGCCCGCTCGAGCCCCACGATGTGGGCCACGTTGTCGAACACCGTCCACCCGGGGCAGCCAGTCGTGTTCGACCACTCGTCGGTGTCGAGCGACTCGGCCAGCGCCGCGGTCGACTCCCACGTGTGCTCGAGAGCGTCGATGAGCATCGGCAATGAAGCCGCCATCACCGGGTCTCGATGGGCTGGCTGATGGCGAAGGCGTTGCCTTCGGGGTCGCGCAGGCCAGCCAGGATGATGCCCTCGTCGTCCTGGCGGTTCGGCCCCCACTCGAGGGTGGCCCCGCCTGCCGTCAGGGTCGTGATGGCGCCGTCCACGTTGTCGACGTCGAAGCCCAGGCTGCTCGGCTGCGGGCTGCCGTCGCCTCCGCCGTGCAGGGCCACGAAGGCACCATCGGCCACCTCGAGCTCGCTCCAGTCGGGCGATTGCATGCCGACCTTCAGGCCGATGACATCGCGGTAGAACGCCACGCCCCGATCCATGTCCTGAGCCACCAGCATCGTGTACGTCTTGGTGATCTTCACGGCCTGAAGCCTACGCTCCCGCCTTATGACCAAGCCCTTCCGCTTTGCCGTCCAGACCTCCGTTGCCGGCGACGGCAAGGCCTGGCGTGACCGCGCCCGCCAGGTCGAGTCGCTCGGCTACTCGACCCTCTACATCCCCGACCACTTCGGCGAGCAGTGGGGCCCGCTCGTGGCCCTCACCGTGGCGGCCGAGGCGACCGACACCCTGAATGTCGGCACCCTCGTCTTCGACAACGACTACCGCCACCCGGTGGTGCTGGCCAAGGAGGCCGCCACCCTCGATCTGGCGTCGGAGGGACGCCTCGAGTTCGGCATCGGCGCGGGCTGGATGAAGTCCGACTACGACGAGTCCGGGATGTCGTACGACTCACCCGGCACCCGCATCGAGCGCATGGTCGAGGGCATCACCATCATGAAGCAGCTCTGGCGGGAGGGGACGAGCACGTTCGCGGGCAAGCACTACCAGACGACGGCGGCCCAGGGCCTCCCCCGACCTCACTCCGCCAACGGCCCCAAGATCGTCATCGGCGGTGGCGGCAAGAAGGTGCTCGGCATCGCGGCGCGTGAGGCCGACATCGTCGGCGTCAACCCCAACCTCAAGGCCGGCTACGTGGGGCCCGAGGTGGCAGCCGAGGTCACCGGCGACAAGTTCAAGGAGAAGATCGGCTGGCTGCGCGACGCCGCGGGTGATCGCATCGACGACATCGAGCTGCAGATCCTCACCTTCTTCGTGCAGGTCGTCCCCAACCGCGACGAGGTCATCGCCAACCTCGCACCCATGTTCAACGTCGAGCCCGCGGCCGTCGACGACATCCCCATCGCCGTCATCGGCACCGTCGACCAGATCGTCGAGCAGCTTCAGCAGCGGCGCGAGGAGCTGGGCTTCAGCTACATCGTCGTCCACGACCCCGAGATCGAGTCGTTCGCCCCGGTGGTCGAGCGCCTGGCCGGGACCTGACGTTGGGCGAGCGCCTGGCCGGCAAGGTGGCCATCGTGGTCGGCGCCGGCCAGACCCCGGGCGAGACCATGGGCAACGGCCGGGCCACGGCCATCGCCTTCGCCCGCGAGGGGGCCAACGTGCTGCTGGTCGACCGCCACGGCGAGTCGGCCGCCGACACCGCCGCCCTGATCGCGGCCGAGGGCCTGGTCGGCGGGGCCGAGCCCTTCGCCGCCGACATCGCCACCGACGACGGCCCGGCGTCGGTGCGGGATGCCGCGGTCGCCGCATTCGGGCGCATCGACATCCTCCACAACAACGTGGGCATCGGCCATGGCGACGGCAAGCTCGTCGACCTCGAGCCCGACGCGTGGGATCGCATCATGAACGTCAACCTCCGCGCCATGTGGCTCATGTGCAAGGCGGTCGTGCCCGTGATGGTCGAGCAGCGAGCCGGGTCGGTGATCAACATCAGCTCGATCGCCTCGATCGCGGCGGCCACCACCCTGTCCGCCTACAAGATCTCGAAGGCGGGGGTCAACGCCATGACCCAGACCCTGGCCATGACCCACGCCCGCAAGGGAGTCCGCGTCAACGCCATCCTCCCCGGCTTCATCGACACGCCCATGGGGGTCGACGCCCCGGCCAAGGTCTACGGCATCGAGCGGGCCGACTTCGCCAAGGTGCGCGCCGACCGCGTCCCCCTCGGCCGGCAGGGGACGGCGTGGGACATCGCCAACACGGCCGTCTTCCTCGCCTCCGACGAGGCCGCCTTCATCACCGGCGTCCTGCTGCCCGTCGACGGCGGCCAGACCGTCATGGTCGGCTAACCGTCCTCGGCCCGTTTTTCGGTCGAGGGGACGGAATCTCGCGCCCAGAACGGGAGTGGGGCGGGGGGGGACTACGACGAGGTGGCGGCGGCGATGGCGGCGTCGATGACGCGCCGGCCGCGGTCGTCACCCAGCAGGTTGGGCTCGAGGCGGTCGAGCACGAGTGCCACCGACAGCTCAGCCTTGGGGTCGGCCATGGCGATCGAGCCGCCCAGGCCCGAGTGCCCGAAGGCCTCGCGGTTGGGACCGGCGGGCGAGGCGGCCGAGCCTCCGCCCATGAAGCCCATCCGCCAGTGGACGGGGACGACCAGCACCAGGTCGGGCCGCTTGTTCTGCACGGTGGCGGCGGCCGCCACCGTCTCGGGAGACATGAGGCGCACGCCGTCGAGGGTGCCGCCCCGCTCGAGGGCGGCGTACACGATGGCCAGCGATCGGGCCGTGAAGGCGCCGGTGTAGGACGGGCCCACCGACCCCTGGCCCAGGGGGCTGGCGAGGAAACTGCCCATGACGTCGGCGCCGAAGGGGTTGAGGGCGCGCAGCAGGAGGTGGTCGGGGCCGAGGAACTTGATGATCTGGGCCTCGAGGTCGATCTCGCCGTCACCGCCGCCGACGTCGTTGGCGAACGGGGCGATGCGGTGCTGCTCGGCCTCGGGCGTCCCGATGAAGAGCCCGTCCAACCCCAGCGGCTCGACCAGCTCGTCGCGCAACACGTCGGTGAACGACCGACCGTCGATGCGGCGGATGACCTCGCCCACCAGCCACCCGAAGTTGACGGCGTGGTAGCCGTTGGCGGTGCCCGGCTCCCACAGCGGCTCGAGCCGCTCCATCACGCCGACCATGGTTTCCCAGTCGGCCAGGTCCTCGACCTTGTCGACCTCTCCCTTGATCTGGGGGATGCCGGCCTCGTGGCACAGCAGGTGGCGGATGGTGACGTCTTCCTTGCCCTTGACCCCGAACTCGGGCCACAGCGAGGCCACCTTGGTGTCGTAGGAGACGCCGGCCCGCTCGAGCACCATGTGGGCGAGGGTGGCGGTGATGCCCTTGGTGGTCGAGAACGAGATGGCGAGGGTGTCCTCGGACCACCCCGGCCCGCCCCAGATGTCGACGACCGGCCGGCCCCGGTGGCGGACGGCGATGGCGGCGCCGTGGTGCTCGCCGCTCTCGAGCTGGGCAGCGAGGATGCGGGGGATCTCGGCGAACCGCTCGTCGCACGTGCCGTCGACGCCCGCGGGCAAAGGTGCAGTCATGGTGCGAGGACGCTACCCACCGCTGCCTCCTTAGACTCAACCCATGCGCCTCGGGGTCCTCGGGGGGACCTTCGACCCCGTGCACATCGGCCACCTGGTGGCCGCCTCCGAGGTGCGCCACGCCTTGGGCCTCGACCGCGTCGTCCTCATGGTCGCCAACCAGCCCTGGCAGAAGGCCGAGAAGGACGGGGCCCACCCGGTCACCGCGGCAGCCGACCGCCTGGCCGTGGTGCAGGCCGCGATCGACGGCGTGGACGGGTTGGAGGCCGGCCGCCTCGAGATCGATCGTGGTGGCGTGACGTACACGGCCGACACCGTCGAGCAGCTCACCGAGGGCGACCCCGGCGTCGAGCTCTTCCTCATCATCGGCACCGATGTGGCCGATGACCTCGACACGTGGAAGCGGGTGGATGAGATCAAGGCCCGGTGCACCCTGGCCATCGTCGAGCGCCCGGGCGCGGCCGCCGTCGACCTGCCGGGCTGGCGCGTCGAGCGGGTGGCCATCCCGGCCCTCGACGTGTCGAGCACCGACCTCCGGCGCCGCCTGGCCGAAGGACGGCCGGCCGACTTCCTGATCCCGGCCCCTGCCCTCCGCCAGATTGCCCACCTCGGTCTGTACGCTGACGGCAGATGAGGGCGGCAGGGCCGAGCCAGGTTTTCCGCGGCGAACGTGAAGCCGAGCCTGATGTCGAGCCCGCCCTCGACCCGATCCCCCTCCCCACCCTGCGGGCGTCGCAGCGCCGTCGCCGCCGTCACGACCAGATCCGCGACCGCCGGCGCCAAGGGGCGACCGTGGGCCTGGCCGCCCTGATCGCCGTCGCCCTCGTGGTGGGGGCCGTGCTCGTCAACAAGGGCGCCACCACCCTTGGCCACCGGGGCCCGAAGACGGCCGGTGCCGCCGGTGCCGCCGGTGCCGGCATCGCCCTTCCGCCCGTCGTGCTGGCCCAGACCGATGGAGCCGGACGGGTCCTCACCGTCACCGTGTTGGCCCCCGCCGCCGGTTCCGGTGGCGCCGTCGTGCTGGTGCCGCCCGGGACGATGACCGAGGTGGGCTCGCTCGGCCTTCAGCCCCTCACCCAAGCCATGGCCGACGGGGGCATCGACCGTCTCGTCGCCACCACCGAGAACCTGCTCGGCGTGCGCGTGGGGTCGGGCCTCCCGGCCGACGGCGCCGCCCTGGCCAACCTGGTCGAGCCCGCCTCCCCGCTCACCGTCGACGTCCCGTCCCGCGTCGAAGAGGTCGACCCGTCGGGCGCCGTGAACCTCCTCTACCCCCAAGGCCCGAACCAGCTGGCCGCGGCCGACGTAGCCCCGTTCCTCTCGGCCCACGGGCGGGGCACCGACCTCCTCCGCCTGGCCCGCCACGACGCCTTCTGGCGGGCGTGGCTGGGCCGGCTCAAGGGCCACCCCGAGCGGCTGCCCGCCGGGCCACCCGAGCTCCGCAAGGCCCTGGCCGCCATCGCCGCCGGCCCTGTGCAGGTGCGCCTCCTGCCCGTCCAGTCGGTGGGGACGGCGGGCGTCGACGGCGACGGACCGGCCGAGCTCTACCAGCCCCAGCCCGACGACATCGCCAAGCTGGTGCGTTCGACCTTCCCGCCCAGCGACATCCCGTCGGCCACCCGTCCTCGCGTGCGGATCCTGAACGGCACCGGCCAACTCGAGGTGGCGAACCGGGTGTCGAGCAAGCTCGTCCCCGACGGGATCCAGGTCGTCCTCACCGGCAACGCCGAAAGCTTCAGCTACAGCCACACCCAGATCGTGTACTACCGGGACTCCAAACGAGCCATGGCCGAACAGGTCCAGCGGGCGTTAGGAGTTGGCGTCCTGGTGAGAAATAGAAATGCCACGGACGTCGTGGACGTTACCGTCATCGTCGGAAAGGACTTCAACACCGAGTGACCAACACCGCCAGCCTCCATGCCCTCGCCCTCGTCGCCGCTCGGGCTGCCTCGGCCAAGAAGGGGACCGACACCGTCGTTCTCGACGTCGGGCCCGTCCTGGCCATCACCGATGCCTTCGTGATCACCAGCGGGTCGAACCCCCGCCTGGTCCGGACCATCGCCGATGAGATCGAGCAACAGGTCAAGGACGCCGGCGGCTCGGCCCCGCTGCGCACCGAAGGGCTCGACGATGCCCGGTGGGTGCTGCTCGACTACGGCGAGTTCGTGGTCCACATCTTTCTGGACGAGGCCCGTGAGTACTACGACCTCGACCGCCTGTGGTCCGACGCTCCGGTGCTGGCCCGCGACGACGCGTCGGGCGAGCTGGCGGCCGCCGCCCTGGCTTGACCGACGGGCTCAGCCTCCGGCGGCCTGGCGCTCGCTGACGTCGAGGAAGGTGGCCGTGGCGGCGTGGGCCTTGGCGATGAGCCGGGCCGATTGGCCGAAGTCGTTGTGCTTCATGGGGCCGGGGTCGATGCCGGGGAGCACCACGACCTCGACACCGTCGGGGGCGTTCTGCGACTCGGTGAGGAACCGGTAGTTCCGGGCGATCGAGAACGACTGGAGCAGGGCGTCGATGGGCCGCTTGGGCTCGGGACGGGGCCGGTCGAAGTTGCCGACGTGCAAGACGACGATGCGGTCGGCCCCTAGCTTCACCGCCTTCGACATGGGGACGTTGTCGACGATGGCCCCGTCGATGAACTTCTCGCCCTCGATCACCACCGGTGGGAAGACGGCGGGCAGGGCGGCCGAGGCCAGGATGGGATCGATGACGTCCCCCGTCGAGAACCACTGCTCGCGCCCTGTCCTCATCGAGGTGGCGACGACGTGAAAGGGGATCTTGGCCTCGTCGAAGCGGCGGTAGGGGAGGCAGGACTCGAGCAAGGTGCGCAGGCCGGCGTTGGACTGCAGCGAGCGGTACTTGCGGGTCATGAGCAGCAGACCCGAGAGGCGGCCGGACGGGCAGATGGCCTCGCCGTCGAGCTGGGACCAGAGCAGTTCGAGCCGGTCGATGCCCTGGACGGTCGGGTCGGCGGCGACGGCCGCGGCGTTGATGGCGCCGACCG
>JAUTXA010000183.1 GCA_030838265.1 Actinomycetota bacterium
CGTGCGGACCGGCATGATCGGTTTTCTCGAGGGTTGCATGCTGCACGGCATCTTCCACGGTGATCTGCACGGTGGGAACCTGTTCGTGCGCGCTGACGGGCGTACCGCGCTGCTCGACTTCGGCATCACGGGTCGGCTGAGTGAGGCTCGGAGGCTCGCGTTCCTGCGCCTGATCATGGGCGCGTCGATGAACGACGTGATGTCGCAGATGGAGGCGCTCCGCGATCTCGGCGCGCTGCCGGTCGACGCCGATCTGCAGGTCATCATCGACGATCTCGGCCTGGAAGGGCCGCCCGTCGACCCGACAAAGCTCACCCCTGAGGAGCTGACGGGCGAGATCCAGCGCACGGTCAAGGCGCTCCTCGGCTACGGCGCGCGCATGCCGAAGGAGTTGATGCTCTTCGTGAAGAACCTGGTGTTCCTCGACGGCGCCATCGCCAACCTGGCCCCCGACATCGACCTCTTCGCCGAGATCACCCACGTGGCCACCTACTTCGCCCAGCGCCACGGCGACCAGATCGCCCGTGAGGTCGGCATCGACCCGCGCCATCTCGAAATCGACCTCGAAAGCATCAAAGGATCGATGGGCCTCACCAACGATGTCGACAGCATCACCTACCGAGACCTGCAGGAGCGCCGCGAGGTCATCCGCAAGCGGATGGAAGAGCGGCGCCGGACGAAGCGGGCCAAGACCTAGGCGGGCAGACTGGCGGCATGCAGACACGCCGCCTGGGTCGGACCGACCACCACAGCACCATCGCCATCCTCGGGGGTGCCGCCTTCGGGACGGCCGACGAGGCCAGCACGGAGAGGGGTCTCCGGCAGGCTCTCGACGCCGGGGTCAATCACCTTGACATCGCCCCCCAGTACGGCGCCGCTGAGCGCCTCGTGGGTCCGCACATCCCGGCGATTCGAGACCAGCTGTTCGTGGCCTGCAAGACGATGAGACGAAACGCGGACGGCGTGAGGGCGCAGCTCGAGGAGTCGCTCACCAAGTTGCACTGCGACTCCTTCGACCTCTACCAGCTGCACGCCGTCACGACGATCGAAGACCTCGACGCCCGCCAGGCCGCGGCCGACGTCATCTTCAAGGCCCGGGACGAAGGCCTCGTGCACCACGTCGGAATCACCGGCCACAACATGACCGTCCCGGCAACTTTCAACGAGGCGCTGAAGCGTCACGACTTCGACACCGTGATGTTCCCCGTCTACGCGGGTGTGTGGGCTGACGCCGGCTACCGGGCCGAGGCCGAGCAGCTCATCGCCACCTGTCAGGAGCGCGACCTCGGGGTCATGGCCATCAAGGCGGCGGCCCGCCGGCCCTGGAGCCAAGGCGCCGACGAGCGCTTCGCCACCACCTGGTACGAGCCGTACACCGATGCCGAGCAGGTGACGCGGGGCGTGCGCTTCGCCCTCTCCACACCCGGTGTCACGGCCATCTGCACGCCAGGTGACCTCGACGTCCTCCCCCTCGCTCTCGACGCGGCCACGGCGTTCGAGCCCATGGCGGGCGCCGAGTGGCAAGCGGCGATCGAGGCCATGGCCACCGAGCCCGTGATCTTCCCGATTCCCGTGTAGACCCGTCGTGCGACCGCCAGGGCCTACTTGATGACCTCTTCGCCTTGGCACAGCCGGAACGGCTCGTCACCGAACAGGAACTGGCCGCAGCCTTCGGATTCGGACAGCGACACGACCTTGTAGCTAGTGGCGAACTGATCGCCCTCCCCCACCTTGTAGGCCGTCGAGTCGACCCGCACGTTGGCCATCGTCCGACCCGACTGGGTGAAGATGTCGAGCAGCGAGACTCGCTGGCTGCGCCGGGGCGACGAGCTGCCCGCCCCCGACGATCCGCCGGCCAGCGTCGTCGTCGTGGCGCCGCTGGACCCCGAACCGGTCGACCCAGTCGAGCCCGTCGACCCTGTCCCTGTCGAGCCCGACCCTGTCGAGCCCGTGCCAGTCGAGCCCGTCGAGCCCGTGGTGCTCCCCCCGGAGCCGATGGGCGCGCCGGCCACCGGCTCGAACGGGTTCTTGGTGGTGAAGATCTCGAACGTCTCGATTTGGGTGCCGCCGGAAACCGTCGTCGTTGTGGTCGAGCGCCCGCCCGGAAGGCTCGTCTCGGTTGACGGGGTCGCACCCTTCGATCCGCCTCCGCCCAAGACCTTGGGGAGCACGATGATGATGAAGGCGAGAACCAGCCCGACGACCAGGATGATGATCGCTCGCCGGTTGCCCGCGGCCGCAGGAGCCGTCATGGCGCCTTCACCGTCGTCGTGGCGCCGGCCACCGTGGTCGTGGTCGAGCCCGCGGGCCCTCCGGCCACTGTGGTCGTGGTGGTCGCGCCCTTGGCTCCCGACCCAGCCGCCGTCGTGTACATGGTGCCGGTGATCTGGACTGACAGCTGCCCCGCGGTGGGGGTGGCCCCACCCGTGGAGGCCACGTTCAGGCCGCTGATCACGACCAGGCGCGGGGCACTCAGCAGGCGGTTCACGAAGTCGAGGACCTGGAAGTACCCACCGCTGATCGAGATTGAGAGCGAGATCTCGGCCGGCTTCTGGGCCGAGCCCGATCCGGGTTGCGAGGGGGCAACGCTGAGGAAGTCGATGCCCGCCTTGGTGGCGCTGTCGTTGGTGTCGAGCAGGAACTGGGCCAGGTTGGGTTGGTCCGGGACGGCCTCGCGCAGCGCCTCGAGCTGGGCCCGCTTCGAGGGCTCGCTCAGCTGTGCCGCCTTGAGCCGGCTGAGCTGCGTCTGGAGCTGGCCCTGCAGGTTCTGGGCGACCTCCGTCCGCTTCTTGGCCTTGGTCAGGGCTGCGTTGCGCGGACCCCAGAGAAAGACGTACCAGATGATGATCACGACGACGGCCGCGCCGCCGGCGATCGCCAGCACGCGGGGCCTCATGGCGTGCCCTCGGCATACTTCTGGGCCCGATCTGAGTTGGCGGCCGGCGTCAGAGTGGCTGTCGACGTGAAAGTCACGAGTCCGTTCGGACCGGCCGCCTTGTTCGACGAGGGCACCCAGAGGTTGGACAGCGACTTCAGGTCACCAACCCGCAGAAGCCACCGTGCGGCCGAGGCTTGGTCGAGGCCCTGAGCCGAGAAGTTGACGTCAGTGCCGGTGCCCGTGAACTGGGTGAGCCAGACGTCGTTCGGAAGGACGGTCGCCACCTCCTGCAACAGACGGGTCCAGGCCACGTCCTCGCCCAGCACCGTGCGGACCGCGGCCTGACGTTGCGACAGGTCGGTTCCCAGGGACGTGACGTCACCGAGCCTGCGGATCTGCTCCTGCGTCTGGGCGGCCTGGGCCTCGGCTTGAACGGCCTTGTGGCGTTCGCTCGACACCTGGGCGGCTCGACCTACCCAGAGCAGGATCAGGAGGGCGGCGAGCGCACCCACGCCGGCACCCGCCACTGCCAGCTGACGTCGCTGCTCGCGCAGGACGATGTTCTCGGTGGGCAAGAGCGAGATGCGTCTGGCTCCGTCGATGCGCGGGCCGCCGGCCAGCGCCAGGCCGATGGGAACGGCGAGCTCGGCTTCGCGGGCTTGGAGCTCGGTCTCAGTGAACCCCGTCTTGCCCAGGCGCACGCCCAGGAGCGGGTGAGCCACCTCAACGGTCGTCCCGAGCATCTGGCGCAGCCGGTCGACGACACCGGCCATACGGCTCCCGCCGCCGGTGATCAGGGTGCGCCGAATCGGAAGGGCATCGGCCTGGGCCTGGTAGTAGTCGAGCGAGCCGCGGATCTCCTCAGCCAGCGGGTTGATCCGCTCGGCCAAGATGCGGGCCGCCTGCTGCACCGCGGCGTCGTGGGCCGGCTCGCCGACTCGCCGCTTGAGGTCCTCGGCCGCGTCGACGGTGACGTCGAGCTCGCGAGCGATGGCTTCGGTGATGTCGTCGCCGCCGACCAACAGGACGCGCACGAACCGGGGGACGCCGCGCTCGTGGACGACAACGTTCGTGACCCCACCGCCGATGGCGATGATCGCCTCGGAGCCGGGCTGGTCGTCTCCGAGGTCGGCCTGGGCCCCGTCGAGGGCGCGGATCAAGGCGAAGGGAACGAGGTCGACCATGCTGGCGTCGAGGCCGGCCCCCTCGACCGCGGCCAGGTGGGCTCGCACCATGTCGCGCTGGGCAGCCGCCAACAAGATCCGAACCCTGTCCTCGCCATCGCTGCGGGCCACGCTCTCGAGCATCTGGAAGTCGAGGATGGCTTCGTCGACCGGGATGGGGATCAGCTCTTGGGCCTCGAACTGGAGAGCGGAGGCCATGTCGGACTCGGACATGGCGGGGAGCTCCGCCTGGCGAACGATGACGCGCTGGTTGGCCACGCCGATCACGACGTTGCGGCCCTTGAAGCCGCCCTCACTCCAGAGACGGCGGATGGCGGCGCTCACGGCATCGGGCTCGATCACCTCACCACCGCGGACGGCGCCGACGGGCAGCGCCACCTGGGCGAAGCGGGCCAAGGTGATGGCGGACCCGCTGATGTTCACTTCGGCAGCACGGACGGCGAAGGTGCCGATGTCGAGGCCGATGACGCGGCGGGTGGCCATCAGGCGGGCTCCCGAGCCAAGTAGGCCTCGAGGGATTGCTCCCAGATGCGCCAGCCCCGGCCCACCCGCGTCGCCAGCAGCTCACCGGCTCGGATGAGCCGGTACACCGTCATGTTCGAGACGCGCATGGCGTCAGCGACCTCTCGGACCGTCAACAAGCGCTGTTCCGTCGACATTGAGCACCGCAACCTTGAGCGACTCCGCCGCCGATGTGCACTGTAGGCAACACAGACAACATCGTCAACAAC
>JAUTXA010000202.1 GCA_030838265.1 Actinomycetota bacterium
GAGGGCAACGAGTTCTACCTGAAGACCGCGGCCGAGATGCGCGACCTCTTCGCAGACTTGCCCGAAGCGTGCGACAACTCCCTCTGGATCGCGGAGCGAGCGAACGTCGAGATCGAGTTCGGCAAGCCCCAGCTGCCCGAGTTCCCTCTCCCCGACGGCGTCGCCACCGACACCGAGTACCTTCGCCAGCTCACCTTCGCGGGGGCCCGTACCCGCTACGGCAGCGAGCTGCCCGGCGAGGTGGTCGAGCGCCTCGAGTTCGAGCTCGGCGTCGTGGCCGACATGGGGTTCTCGGCCTACTTCCTCGTGGTGTGGGATCTCATCCGCCACGCCAAGGAGTCCGGCATCCGCGTCGGGCCGGGACGAGGGAGCGCGGCGGGCTGCTGCGTGGCCTACTGCCTCGGCATCGTCGAGATCGACCCCATCAGGTACGACCTCCTCTTCGAGCGCTTCCTCAACCCCGGTCGCAAGTCGATGCCCGACATCGACATGGACTTCGACGAGCGCTATCGCTCCGAGATGATCCGCTACGCGGCCGAGCGCTACGGCTGGGACCACGTGGCCCAGATCGTCACCTTCTCGACCATCAAGGCTCGGGCCGCGGTGCGCGACGCGGCGCGGGTGCTGGGCTATCCCTACGCCGTCGGCGACCGCATCGCCAAGGCCATGCCCCCGCTGGTGATGGGTCGCGACACCCCGCTCTACGCCTGCCTCGAGTCCCATCCCAAGTACCTCGATGGCTTCCGGGCGGCCACCGAGCTGCGCGAGATGTACACCGCCGACCCCGACGCCAAGCGCGTCATCGACGTCGCCAAGGGTCTCGAGGGCCTGCGCCGCCAGGACGGCATCCACGCCGCCGCGGTGGTCATCACCCATGAGCCCCTCACCGAGTACCTCCCCATCCAACGCAAGCCTGAGCCCGGGGGCAAGCCCGAGGACGCGCCCATCGTCACCCAGTACGAGATGCACGGGGTCGAGGATCTCGGGCTGCTCAAGATGGACTTCCTCGGCCTGCGCAACCTCAGCGTCATCGAGCGGGCCCTCGACCTCATCGACGCGTCGACCGGCGAGCGCCCCGACATCGACGCCGTCCCCCTCGACGACGAGCGCACCTTCGAGATGCTCCGCAAGGGCGACTCCATCGGGGTGTTCCAGCTCGAGGGTGGGAACATGCGCACGCTGATGCGCGCCCTGGCGCCCACCACCTTCGACGACATCGCCGCCCTCGTCGCCCTGTACCGGCCGGGGCCCATGGCGGCCAACATGCACTTCGACTACGCCGACCGGAAGAACGGCCGCAAGCCCGTCACCTACCTCCACCCCGATCTGGCCGAGGTCCTCGCCGACACCCAGGGCCTGATGATCTACCAGGAGAAGCTGATGCGGGTGGCGCAGAAGTTCGCCGGCTACTCGCTGGCCGAGGCCGACAACCTGCGCAAGGCCTGTGCCAAGAAGCAGCGCGACCTCATCATCAAGGAGCGTGAGAGCTTCGTCGCCGGGTGCGAGCGCACCGGCTACGGCGCGGCGATCGGCAACACGCTGTTCGACATCATCGAGCCCTTCGCCGACTACGCCTTCCCCAAGGCCCACGCCTACGGGTACGGGTTGGTCAGCTACCAAACGGCGTGGCTCAAGGCCAACCACCCCGTCGAGTACCTCGCCGCCCTCCTGACCTCGGTGAAGGACGACAAGGACTCGACCGCCAAGTACCTGGCCGAGTGCCGGGCCCAGGGCATCAAGGTCCTGGTGCCCGACGTCAACGCCTCGGCGGCCGAGTTCACGGTGCTCGACGGCACCATCCCCTTCGGGATGGCCGCGGTCCGCAACGTGGGCGAGGGGCTGGTGGCCCTGATCGTGGCCGAGCGCGAGGCCAACGGGCCCTTCTCGAGCTTCGACGACTTCTGCGAGCGCGTCGACCCCATGGTCCTGAACAAGCGCTCGATCGAGTCGCTCATCAAAGCGGGAGGCTTCGACTCGCTCGGCCACCCCCGCCGGGGCCTGTGCCAGGCCTTCGAGCAGATCGTCGACCGCACCCTGGCCCGGCGGCGCGAGGTCGAGGCCGGCACCATGTCGCTGTTCGACTCGGTCGGGGCCGACGACGGGGCCACGCCGGTCTTCGACGAGCGCATCGCCATCCCCGACATCGAGTTCGAGAAGATGCCCCGCCTGGCTTTCGAGAAGGAGATGCTCGGCCTCTACGTGAGCGACCACCCGCTGCTCGGGGCCGAAGCCGCCCTGCGCAGGGTGGCCGACGTCACCATCGCCGACTTTCGCAGCGCCACCGACGGCGAGATGAAATGGGTCGGCGGGGTGGTCACCAACTTGACCCGCAAGTACACCAAGAAGGGCGACCTGATGGCCACCTTCTACCTCGAGGATCTGGCCTCGACGATGGAGGCCTGGGTCTTCCCCCGCACCCATCTCGACTACGGCGCCCTCCTGGCCGACGACGCCATCGTGTGCGTGAAGGGGCGCCTCGACCTGCGGGAGGACCAGCCCAAGCTGGTGGTGATGGAGATCAAGCGTCCCGAGCTGGCCTACGACGGTGGGCCGCCCCTGCGCGTCCGCCTCCCCCTTGGCCGCCTGACCGACTCGATCGTCACCCAGCTGAAGGAGCTCTTCGTCCGCCACCCCGGCGAATCCCCGGTGTTCCTCCACATGGGCGAGAAGATCCTGAAGCTGGGTGCCGACTTCAGCGTCGATGCCACCAAGGGCCTGTGCGCCGAGCTCCGGGTGCTCCTCGGGGCCGACTGCCTGCTGGCCTGACGGGCCCCCGGCGCCACGCCTGAGAGCCCTCCTTTGGAACGAAGGGTCCAGGAACCCGTATCCTGTAACTCGACCGCTCGGTCAAGAGAGAGTGACGGGAGAGCGCGCAGGCATGGCGATTGACGTCGACACCAGGGATTGCACGGCACTCGGGGATGCCGAGCTGGCGGACATGGCCGACATCTGTGCCGACGGCGCCGCCGGCTACGAGCTGGGCCTTCTGTCGAAGCAATGTGAGGACTGGGTGCTCATCACCCGGGCTCGCGAGAACGGCAAGCTGGTGGGCTTCTCGTTCTGCACGCTCGAGCGCATCGGGGGCACCCCGTCGATGCTGGTTGGGCTGGCTTCGGTGCGGCGCACCGCCAAGCGTGACTCCGTGCTGAAGGCCCTCATGGCCGACCAGTACCGCCGGGCCGTGCTGGCCTTCCCCGACGAGGATGTGCTGGTGGGCACCCGCATGCGCGATGCCGCCGCCTTCCAGGCCTTCAAGGGCCTCGACGACATCGTCCCCCGTCCCGGCCACAAGGCCACGGGTGAGGAGCGGGCGTGGAGCCGTCGCCTGGCCAAGCGCTTCGGGGCCGAGGGCCAGATCGACGATCGCACCTTCCTCGTCACCGGCGACGGCAACGCGTGCGGCATCCTCGACTTCGAGACGACCAAGCCGGAGTCGATCTCGCCCGACGTGGCCGCCTTCTTCAAGGGCATCAAGGCCAACCGCCGCGACTACCTCATCGGTTTTGGCTGGGCCATGGCCGAGGATCTCGCCGGCGGCAAGCTCGGCAAGTAGCTCCACGCCTATCCCCGAGTTTCACTGGCGTGGGTAGGACACTGGTCCAATGAAGACGGGACTGGTCCTGGGCGCGGGCGGCTTGGTCGGCCTCGCCTATCACGCCGGCGCCTTGCGAGCCCTCGAGGTCGAGGGGGGCATCGTCCCCGACGACGCCGATCTCATGGTGGGCACCAGCGCCGGGTCGGTCATCGCCGCCTATCTGCGGACTGGGCGCTCGACCGAGGACTTCTGGCTCCTCGCCCTCGGGACGCACCCGAAGATGACGGCCTTGGTCGGGCCCGAGGCTGTCGGCGGCGTCTTCAGCCCGCTCGCCGCCTCGCCCGTCGACGTGCTGCGCCGCGGCATCGGCTCGGCCTACGTGCTGGCCCGATCGGTCGTGCGGGTTCCCGTTCCGCCGCTGCCGAACCTCCTCACGCGGGCCTTCCCGGGCGGCTTCTTCGCCCCCGCCGAAGGCCGCCGCCGCTTTGCCGATGAGCTACCCGAGGAGTGGCCCGAGAAAGATCTCAACATCTGCGCCGTGAACATCACCACTGGCCGGCGAGTGGTGCTCGGCCGCCGGAAGGAGCCGGCCATCGACCTCCGCCAGGCCGTGCTGGCCTCGGCCGCCATCCCCGGCCTCTACCCGCCGGTGCGCATCGGCCCCATGACCCTGGTCGACGGCGGCGCCCACAGCACCACGAACCTCGACATCGCGGTGAGCGCCGGGTGCCGGGCGATCATCGGCGTGGTGCCCATGGCCTACGACACGGCCGATGCCCCGTCCCGCTGCCACCAGCTCGTTCGCCGCATCCCGGCCCGGATGCTGGGCCGCGAGGTGGCCGCCGCCCGCCGGGCCGGCGTCGAGGTGCTGTTGCTGCGGCCGTCGGCCGACGAGGTCCGCCTCCACGGCACCAACATGATGCGCACGGAGGGCCTCGACGACGTGGCCCGGGCTGCCTACGAGTCGACCGCCCGCACGGTGGCGACGCCCCGGTTCCAGCGGGTGCTGGCCGACTGCGCCGCGGCCTGACCCCTCGACTCCCGTTCTGGCACCAGATCTGGTCGTCCTGACGGCCGAATCTGGTGCCAGAACCGGTGGGGGCGGCCTAGAGGACGGCGGTGACGACCTTGTAGCAGTGGCTGCCGACGGGTGAGGTGAGGCTGACGAGGGCGCGCGAGCCGCGGCTGGCGACCGGACCGCGCAAGGGGAGCTGGTGGATCACGCCGCGCCACCGGAAGCGGCACCAGGCGCCGCCCGCGTCGCGCGAGACCTCGGGTCGCGACTCGGGGTCGACCAGCGAGATCGAGGGCTGGCCCACAGGCAAGTCCCAGAAGGGGATGGCGGGGCCGGAGAAGCCGAGGAGGGGCTCACCCCGAGGGTGGAGCAGCGGGCGGAGGTAGCGCTCGGCCTGCCGGCCCCGCAGCCGTCTCACGCGCACCGGCGCGTCGGCGAGGGTCAGCACCTCGGGATGGGTGAACTCGTCGGGCTCTTCGTCGGTGTTGATCGAGGCCCGCACCACGTCGAAGGGGGCGGACGGCGACTCGAGCGGTGGGTGCTCGGCCCGGACGAGGGCACCAGAGGCCAGGTCGACTGCGGCGCAGCCCTGGCGACCGGGCGAGAGGACGAGCAGCTCGAGCTCGGCCCCAGCGGTGGCCTGACGGCTCGCGGTCATCGAGGTTCGCACGCGCACCATCGTGGGTCGGCGCGGCGCGCTGCTGGTGGATGGTCGGCGCCGCAATCCCACCCGAAGCCTGCTCACCCCAGCTGCCGGAGCAGGGTCTCGATGTCGGAGGCCGGCAGCTGGCAGGTGTAGTCGTGGCACACATAGGCGCGGTCCGGCTCGCGGCCCTCCCACAGCGGCGAGTCATAGGGCTGGCCCCAGGCCAGCACGGCGTTGGGAAGGAAGTGCTCCCTGACGGGCTGCAGCAGGTCGGGCCGATCCCCCGTGATGACGATCTCTGTCGGCCCCGACAGCACCAGGTCGACGGCGCCGAGGGCATGGGTGAAGGCCGCCGGGTGGCCCGCCATCATCGGGGCGAGCAGGGTGACGATGGCGGCGCCGCGTGCCGTGTAGGCCTCGTCGCCGGTGAGGGCACCGAGACGCAGCAGGGCGGTGGCCGCCACCGAGTTGGCCGATGGGCTGGCGCCGTCGAAGGTGTCCTTCTGGCGGACAATGAGGCGCTCGCCGTCGTGACCGGTGGTGAAGACACCTCCTTCATCGTCGTCCCAGAACAGCTCGACGAGGTCGTCGGCCGCGGCGCGGGCGTGGGTGACCCACTCGGCCTCGCCCGTGAGCTCGGCCAGCCTGGTGAAGGCGTCGACCAACCAGGCGTAGTCGACGGCGTAGGCCAGGTGCCGGGCGCCGGCATCGGCCTGCCATGACCGGAGCCAGCGGCCGCGCTCGTCGCGCAACGAGGCCAACAGGAATCGACCCACCTCGACCGCCGCGACCCGCCAGTCGTCGCGATCGAGTGCGGCGGCGGCCTCGGCCAGCGCCGAGACGAACATGGCGTTCCACTCGGTGATCACCTTGTCGTCGAGGCCGGGTCGCACCCGAGTCTCGCGGGCCTCGAACAGAGCCGACCGGGCCGTCTCGACGTCGTCCGGTCGCAGCAGGCTGGCCCCCCGCGGCCGCCGCAGGATGTTCGAACCCTCGAAGTTGCCACCGGCCGTCACGCCGTACCACTCGACGGCGTGCTCCCCGCCGATGGCGGCCACCTCGTCGAGCGACCACACGTAGAACTTGCCCTCGACGCCTTCGGAGTCGGCGTCCTCGGCCGAGCAGATCCCGCCCTCGGGCGACCGAAGCTGGCGCAGGACGTAACCGACGGTCTCGTCGACGACCTGGCGATACGAGGGCGACCCCGTCACCTGCCAGCCGTGGAGATAGGCCCGCGTAAGGGTGGCCTGGTCATAGAGCATCTTCTCGAAGTGCGGCACCGTCCATGTGCTGTCGACCGAGTAGCGAGAGAACCCGCCGCCCAGGTGGTCGTAGATCCCGCCCTCGGCCATGGCATCGAGGGTGGTGGTCACGAGGACCAAGGTCTCGGGGGCCCGGTTGTGGGCGTGGGCCCGCAGCAGGAGCTCGACGTTCGAGGTCATGGGGAACTTGGGGGGCCCGCCGAACCCGCCCCACTCGGCGTCGAAGCCAGCCCGCAGCACGGCATAGGCCCCTTCGAGCAGGGACGGGCTCAAGGTTCCGGCGTCGTCCCCTGACGTGAGGCTGGCCTTCTCCTTGATGGCGCCCGCGATGCGCGACGCCTGGTCGAGCAGCTCGGTGCGCTTGTCTCGCCAGGCCTCGTCGACCGCCCGCAGCAGCTCGACGAAGCCGGGACGGCCGTGGGTCGACCGCTTGGGGAAGTAGGTGCCGGCGAAGAAGGGCTCGCCCGACGGCGCCAGGAACACCGTCATGGGCCAACCCCCCTGGCCGCTCATGGCCTGCACGGCATCCATGTAGACGGCGTCGACGTCGGGGCGCTCCTCGCGGTCGACCTTGACGTTGACGAACAGCTCGTTCATCACCGCCGCGGTGTCAGGGTCCTCGAACGACTCGTGGGCCATCACGTGACACCAGTGGCAGGCCGAGTACCCGACCGACAGCAGGAGCGGACGATCCGCGTCGCGGGCCCGAGCGAAAGCCTCCTCGCCCCACGGGTACCAGTCGACAGGGTTGTCGCGGTGCTGGCGCAGATAGGGACTGGCCTCGTGGGCCAAACGGTTCACGGAGCCCGAGCCTAGGGTCTGCCTCGATGAGCACCGACACCATGCGGATGGCCTACGAGCGGATCCTCGAGGTCATCGAGACGAGCGTCTTCAAGGAACCGGAGTCGGGGTGGAACGCCCACCTGGTGATCGCCCACCTCACCACCAACGACCTGCTGCTGGCGGCCGCGGTCGAGGAGGCCGGGCCCTACGACAACAGCCTGGCCGTCGACGAGGTCCACCTGGCCCAGCTCGATGATGTCGTGGGCCGTCTGCGCTTTTCCAGCAACGCCCTCACCACCTTGGTGGGGGCGATGACGAGAGAGCGGGCCGAAACCGAGATCCCGGTGACCATCATCGACGGGTCGACGCTCATGGTCGACCAACCCATGGCCATCGGCCGGCTCATGCAGATCCACGCCGAGGTCCACCTACCGGGCCATCTGGCCCAGCTCGAGGCCCTCCGCCACAACTCGGTGCCGAAGTAGGTTCGGAGCCCATGGACCTCAGATTGGACGGCAAGGTCGCCCTCGTCACCGGCGGATCCCGCGGCATCGGCAAGGCCATCGCGGCGACGTACGCGGCGGCGGGCGCCAAGGTGATGATCTCGAGCCGCAAGGCCGACGCCCTCGAGGCGGCGGCCAAAGAGATGGATGGTGAGGTCGAGTGGTTCGCGGCCAACGCGGGCGACGCCGACGCGGCCAAGGCTTGCGTCGACGCCACCGTCGACCGTCTCGGCGGCCTCGACATCCTGGTGAACAACGCGGCCACCAACCCCTACATGGG
>JAUTXA010000220.1 GCA_030838265.1 Actinomycetota bacterium
TACCTCGGGGGCGTGCTCAACTGCCGCGAAGCCGGCGATTTCGTCGTCGACGCGCAGAGCCGGACCCTGGTGGCCCGAGGTCACGGCGACCGCCGCACGCCGGTGGCCGCCGCCACTCCGGAGCTCCTCGAGCAGCTCCTCCGAGCCCGTCAGCAATTAAAGAGTTGACGACGCAAACCGGACGTGATCCGATAGCACGGTCCGGGGAGATCCCTCGGTTCGCGAGCGGCAGGGAGCCGACAACGGTGCTGAGCATGTGGACCACGACTGAACTCGGGAGTGACGCCATGTACGGCGCGTCGCGCCCGCGGTTTGGTGCCGGTGCACCCATGGCTCCGTCCGCCGTTGGATCCCGTGTGCAGTGCCCCACCACCAAGACCAATGGCATCAACCGGCCGATGGGCTCCGAAGGACGTTCTGGCTAGAACCAGCCAAGAACCTTCGCAGGGCCCAAAGGCCGTCGGGAAATCCCGGCGGCCTTTCTGTTTGCCCGAAACACCGACTCGCGACACCGAAGGACATCACCCGGCTTACGAGACAAGGGGGAAGGCGAGATGCTCGCCCAGTGGTTGGAGATTCCAGCTGAAGACAAGGAGCAGTTCCGATGGTCAGACGCCCGTTGCCGTGACGGCGAGGGGTCACTCACTGACCTGTTCTTCTCGGAGCAGCTCGACGACATCGCACACGCCAAGGCCATCTGCGGCGAGTGCGCACTCATCGAGCCCTGCCTCGATGGCGCCCAGGCCCGGCGTGAGCCCTGGGGCGTGTGGGGTGGCCAGCTCTTCGCCAACGGCAAGATCCTGGCCTTCAAGCGCAAGCGGGGACGCCCGCCCAAGAACGCTCAGGCTCAGTTGACCGCTTGAGCAACGACCGGGCGAACGCCCCCACCGACCGCTGCCCGCCGCGACCGTCGGACCAGCTCGAGCTGACGTAGCTCCCGCTGGTTCGACGGCGTGGCCGGGTGGCGAAGCTTGGCGATGGCCTTGGCCTCGATCTGGCGGACCCGCTCGCGGGTGACCCGGAACTCGGTTCCGACCTGCTCGAGCGTGTGGGGCTGATCGCCGGCCAGGCCGAAGCGCAGGCGCAGCACCTGTTGCTCACGCTCGGACAGCGTCGACATCGCTGTGGCCAGGTCGTCCCGCTCGGACGCGGCGACGGCGGCGTCGGCCGGGACCTCGGCGCTCACGTCTTCGACCACGTCGGCCAGCGTCCCCGACGAGTCCTCGCCGCCCAGTGCGGTCTGCAGCGAGACGGGTTCGGGGATGAGGCGCTCGAGGTCGATGACCGTCTGCAGCGGTAGGCCGCAGTCGGCGGCCACCTCGTCCGAGGACGGCTCGACGAGGTTGGCCTCGGCCAGCCGCGAGCGCGAGCGGCGGATCTGGGCCAGCTGGTCGACGACGTGCACCGGGAGGCGGATGGTGCGGCCCTTGTCGGCGATGGCCCGTCCGATGGACTGGCGGATCCACCAGGTGGCGTAGGTCGAGAACTTGCACCCTCGTCCGTGGTCGAACTTCTCGACCGCCCGCATGAGGCCGAGGTTGCCCTCCTGGACCAGATCGAGCAGGGGCAGGCCGCTCGACCGGTAGCGCTTGGCGATCGACACGACCAGGCGGAGGTTGGCCACGATGAACTGGCGTCGGGCCTCGTCGCCCGCGGCCACCGACTTGCGAAGCTGGGCCCGCCGGGCCGAGGTGAGGTCGGCCGCCGCGCTGCTGGCCAGCACCGTCCGGGCCTCGCGCCCCGCCTCCATGGCCATGGCCAGGGTCACTTCGTCGCCGGCCGTCAGGAGGGGGTGCGACCCGATCTCCCGCAGGTACTGGCGGACGAGATCCTGGACAACGTCCGCCTCGCTCTCCGGTGCCATGACCACACTCCTGCTCGGGCATGCGGGGACCACTACCGTGACCTCGTGACCGAGGGTACTGCGCCGGAACCTCCGCTCCTGGTATCCGCCTGTCTCCTCGGGGTGGCGTGCAACCACCAGGGCAACGCCAGTCCGTCGGCCGCGGTCATGGCGCTGGGCGATGGCACCCGGCTCATCGCCATCTGCCCCGAGACGATGGGGGGCCTGCCCACCCCGCGGCCGGCGGCCGAGGTGCAGAGCGATGGACGGGTGGTGACGGCCGAGGGCGCCGATGTGAGCGACGCCTATCGGCGCGGGGCAGTCGCCGCCGTGGCGTTGGCCCGATCGACCGGCGCCCGGCGCGCCGTCCTCAAGTCCCGCTCGCCGTCCTGCGGATGTCACGAGATCTATGACGGCTCCTTCACCCGCACTCGGGTGGCGGGCGAAGGCGTGACGGCCGCGGCCCTGCGGGCCGCCGGGCTCGAGGTGGTGTCGGAGGAGGACGTCGCGAAACGTGGCTAGGCCGCGGCCCGGGCGGGTGCTGCTCCGAGGGCTGACCAAGCGGTGTGGCCGATGCGGCTCCGGCCACCTGTTTCGCCGGTGGTTCTCGATGCAGGAGCGCTGCCCGCGCTGCCACTACAAGTTCGAGCGGGAGGAGGGCTTCTTCCTGGGCGCCTTCGTCATCAACTTCGCCGTCACCGAGGGCCTCATCGGCCTGGTGCTCGGCGCCTTCATCCTGACCGAGAACGCCAACCCGAACCCGCCTATCGGGCCAGTGATCTCCTTCGGCCTCATCGCCGCGGTTATCGCGCCCATTCTCTTCTACCCGTTCTCGAAGACCATCTGGCTGGCCATCGACCTCATCGCCCACCCCACCGAGCTCGACACCGAGCCGGAGACCTAGAGGACCTTCGAGAGGAACGCCTGGGTGCGGGCGTGCTGGGGCGAGGCGATCACGTCTCGAGGGGTGCCTCGCTCGACCACGACGCCTTCGTCGATGAAGACGAGCTGATCGCCGACCTCTCGAGCGAAGCCCATCTCGTGGGTGACGACGACCATCGTCATGCCGTCGCCGGCGAGGGTTTTCATGACCTCGAGGACGTCGCCCACCAGCTCGGGGTCGAGGGCGCTGGTCGGCTCGTCGAAGAGCATGAGCTTCGGGTCCATGGCCAAGGCCCGGGCGATGGCCACCCGCTGCTGCTGGCCGCCGGAGAGGTGGGCCGGGTAGGCATCGGCCCGGTCACCCAGGCCCACCCGCTCGAGCAAGGCCCGTCCTCGTTCGATGGCCGTCGCCCGATCGCGGCCGAGGACGTGGCGGGGCGCCTCGATGATGTTCTCGAGGGCCGTCATGTGGCCGAAGAGGTTGAAGCGCTGGAAGACCATGCCGATCTCCGACCGCTTCCTCGCCACCTCCTTGTCCTTGAGCTCGTAGATGCGGTCGCCCTGCTGGCGGTAGCCGACGAGCTCGCCGTCGACCGAGAGCCGTCCGCCACTGATCTTCTCGAGGTGGTTGATGCAGCGCAGGAACGTCGACTTCCCAGAGCCCGACGGGCCGATGATGACGGAGACCTCGCCGGGCTCGACCCGCAGGTCGATGCCGCGGAGGACCTCGTTGCGTCCGAACCACTTCTGCACGCTCTCGGCCAGGACCATGGGAACCGTCACCGTTTGCCCCGCAGGGCCAGATTGCCTGTGAGCCGCCGGAGGAAGCCGGGCGTCATCTCGCGCGCCTGTCCTCGGGCGTAGTGCCGCTCGAGGTAGTGCTGCCCGATGCTGGCCACCGTGGTCATGGCCAGGTACCAGATGGCGGCGTCGACGAGGAGGGGCACGGGCTGGAGGTTGGTGGAGTAGATGTCGCCCGCGGCCCGCAGCAGCTCGACGTAGGTGATGGTCGAGGCCAGCGACGACGTCTTCAACATCGAGATGAACTCGTTGCCGGTCGGGGGGATGATCACCCGCATGGCCTGGGGCAGGACGATCCGGCGGGTCGTGGCGCCTGAGGTCATCCCGAGGGCGGATGCGGCCTCGACCTGCCCTTCGTCGACCGACATGATGCCGGCCCTGACGATCTCGGCCATGTAGGCACCCTCGTTCAGGGCCAAGCCGAGGAAGGCAGCCATGAAGGGCGTCATGAACGTCGTCATCGGCGTCGAGTAGAGGACGACGTGGGTGAACGGCAGCGCGATCGTCAGGTGCTTGAACACCGAGGGGACGCCGTTGAACCAGAAGAAGAGCTGGAGGAGCACGGGCGTGCCCCGGAAGAACCAGATGTAGAAGCCGCTGACGGCCTTGAGGACCGGGTTCTTGGTGAGCCGCATCACGGCGAAGATCACGCCGAGGATGACGCCCACCACCTGGGACAGGATGGCGACGAGCACCGTGTTGCGTGCCCCCTTGAGGATCAACGGACTGAAGAGGTACTGGCGGACGACCCGGCCGTCGACGAAGTGGCTGGCCAGGGCGGCGCGGACGAACCAGGCGACGATCGCCAGGACGACGACGGCGCTCACCCAGCGGCCCCAGTGGCGGATGGGTACGGCGCGGATGGCCTCGGCCGGGACCGAAGCCGGTGCGGTCTCTATCAGCCGCCGCCGTTGAGCAGAGCGGTCTTCAACGCGCCGGCCGTGACGCTCCACTTCGTCAGCACGCGGTCATACGTCCCATCGGCGATGATCGCCCTCAGGGCGGACTGCAAGGCGTCCCGCAGCTGTGTCTGGGCGGTGGGCACGGCGATGCCGTATGAGCCCTGGTCGCCGACCTGGCCGGCGACGACGTCGAAATCGGCACCGCCGCCCGAGGTCTGGGCGTTGTAGGCGGCCACCGGGAAGTCCTCGAGGTTGGCGACGGCACGATCGTTCTTGACCTGCTGCAGGGCGTCAGTGTCCTTCTCGAAGCCCAAGATGTTGATGGGCTTGTTGCGCCCGGAACAGACCGTCTGCTGTGGCTTGAGGATGTCGTTCTCCTGGGTGGTCCCCTTCTGCACGGCCACCGTCATACCGCACAGGTCGTCGAGGTTCCGGATCTGCTTCGGGTTGCCCTTCTTGACCAGGATCGAGCTGCCGGCCTTGAAGTAGTCGATGAAGTCGACGCCCTTGCCTCGGCGCTCGGCCGTGTCGTTCATGGCCGACATGATGATGTTGAACCGGTTCGACGTCATGGCCCCGATGATCCCGGCGAAGTCGGTGTCGTTGATGAAGGTCATCTTCACACCGAGCTTCTTGCCCATGGCCTGGGCCAGGTCGTAGTCAAGCCCCTGGACCTGCTGGGTGCCGGTCTTGAAGAACTCGATGGGCGCGTACTCGATGTCGCTGCCGATCTTGATCTCGCCTGCGGTGCGGATGGCGGCGGGCAGTAGGGCCCTCACTGCGGAGTCGGAGCCCGTCGCCGCCGTGACGGTCGAGCTCTTCTTGCTACACCCGGCGAGGAGCACGCTCACCAGGGCGATGGATACGACCGAGAGCTGGACGGAACGGCGATTCACCGGTTCCTCCTCGTTTGGGGGATGTTGGCGACATCGTACGCAGGGGACGGCCGTCAACGTCGGTCAAACCGCGCCATCTACCCTTGCGGGGTCCGGGCGCTTAGCTCAGTTGGTAGAGCGCTGCCCTTACAAGGCAGTGGTCGGGGGTTCGAGTCCCTCAGCGCCCACCAAATCGATCTTATTCAAACCCCCGACCATGTCATTGTTTGAATGCTGTCCTTCAGAGTCCACGACGAGTGAACAGGTGAACTGCTTCTACTCGGTGCGCAGGATCTGGGCCGGGCGCAGGCGGGCGGCCCGACTGGCGGGCCAGGCGGCCAGGGCGTTGACCAGGGCGATGGTGGCGGGGATGGCCACGACCATGGCGAGCAGGGCAACCGGTGCGACATAGACGAGTGGTGTGGCCCGGGCCACGACGCGCCATGAGTAGCGCCCGGTGGCGACGCCGAGCGGCAGGCCGACCAGCAACCCGACGAAGCCAACAGTGGTGGCCTGCCAGGCGATGCACGAGGCGGTCTGCAGCGGTCGAAAGCCGAGAGTCCGCAGGACGGCCAGGTCGTGGCGTCGCCGGCTGACCGCCGTCACCAGCACGTGGGCCAGAGCGGCGAGGCCGAGGAGGACGAGAAAGCCCGCCAGCACCTGCGGCAGGGTGCGGACGTTCTTGAGGAGGAGGACGTCCTGGGGCTGGCTGGTGGCGTCGACCTCGATGCCGAGCTGGTTGTGCAGCCGGTCGGCTGCTGCCCCGATCGATCCGCCATGCGGGATCGTCACGAGGTACTGCTCGTCGAGCGGGGACGGGGTGCCGGCCCCGGGAGCGTGGGCATTGATCCACACGCCTTGGTCGAACGACGAGTGGGGTGTCTGGGGAAGCAGGGCGGTGCCTACGATTCGGTACTTCGCTCCCGTCGGGCCCCCGATGTGGAGGTGGTCGCCGATCTTGCGGTGCAGGCCCCGCATCGATGCCGGGCCCACCACAGCGTCGAGGCGCCCGGTCGGCGCGTGCCCCGAGAGCAGGACGAAGGCCAGCCGGCCTCGCACCGGGCTGAGCGTGTACACCGGAAGGCCGGCGCCCTCGACGTCGAGTGGCACTCGGTCGATGCGCGTGATCGACGTGACCAGCGGGCTCTTCGTCAGGGCGACGGCCACCGCCGCAGACGTGTGGGTCTCGTCGGGCCAGGCCGTGCCATCCCACAGCTGTCCGGAGCGGGCGGGGCGAGCGAGGGCGT
>JAUTXA010000240.1 GCA_030838265.1 Actinomycetota bacterium
AACGACCACTTCTTCCTCAACCTCTCGATGGCGGCGGCCAAGGCGGCCACCGCGGGGTGGCCGGCCGGTGTCAGGGCGGGAGCCACGCCCCCTTCTGCCGTCACCGTGACCTCGACGCCTTCGGGGATCTGGTCAGCCAGCCAGACCTCGAAGGCGGCCGCGATCTTGTCGGGGTGCTGATCGGCGACCAGGCGGAACGTGACCTTGAAGTCGCCCTGGGCGGGAACGATCGTCTTGATGCCGTCGCCGCCGTAGCCGACGGTGATGCCGACCACGTCGCACGTCGGCCTGGTCCAGGTGCGCTCCAACGTGCTTCGCCCGGACTCGCCCTCGAGCCGCTTGGCCCCGGCCACCCGCTGCCACTCGGCCTCGTCGAACGGAAGGCTGGTGAGCGAGTGCTCCTCGTCGGCGGTGAGCGGGCGAACGTCGTCGTAGAAGCCGGGGATGGTCACCTTCCGGTCGGCGTCGTGCAGGGCGGCGACGATGCGGGCGATGAGATGGGAGGGATTGGCGACGGCACCGCCGTAGGTGCCGGAGTGCAGGTCGATCGACCCGGTGCGGACCCTGACGTCGAAGCCCACGAGGCCCCGCATGCCCATGCAAATGCTGGGCACCTCGGCCGACCACATGCCCGTGTCGGACACGACGACGGCGTCGCACCGCAGCCGCTCGGCCTCGGCCTGCAGGAGCGCCTCGAAGTGGGGGCTGCCAACCTCCTCCTCGCCCTCGATCAGGAACTTCACGTTGACCGGCAGCCGGCCTTCCTTGGCCAGCAAGCCGCGTGCCGCCTCGATCTCGTAGAGGACCTGCCCCTTGTCGTCGATCGCACCCCGGGCCCGGCACTCGCCGTCGACGATGACGGGCTCGAAGGGAGGCGAGGTCCACTCGTCGAGCGGATCGACGGGCTGCACGTCGTGGTGGCCGTACACGACGACGGTGGGGGCGTCGGCGCCGGCGTGCAGCCAGTCTGCGTACACGCTGGGCCCGCCCGGGGTGGACAGGACGGTGACGTGCTCGAGGCCGGCGTCGCCGAGGAGCCGGGCCGTCAGCTGGGCCGATGCCTCGACGTCTCCGGCGTGATCGGGCTGGGCCGAGATCGAGGGGATGCGGAGGTACTCGAAGAGCGTCGCGGTGATGCGCTCACCCTCGGCGTCGATGTAGTCGGAGAGGCGGAGGTCGCTCACCAGCCCGAACTTAGCCGTGCCGCCGCTAGGCTCCGGCCATCACTCGACAGGATCTTGAGGGGGCGTCATGCGAGCACTGATCACGGGCTGTTCCACCGGCATCGGGAGGGCCACAGCGGTCGAGTTGACCAAGCGGGGTCACGAAGTCGTCGCCACGGCGCGCCGGCCCGAGACCCTCGCCGACCTTGACGTGGCCCAGACGCTGGCGCTCGACGTCAACGACGACGCATCGGTCCAGAGCGCTCTGGCCGCGGCCGGCGAGGTCGACATCCTGGTGAACAACGCCGGCTTCGGGATGTTTGGCGCCATCGAGGAGGTACCCCTCGACGAGGTGCGGCGCGTCTACGAGACCAATGTCTTCGGCGTGCTGCGGATGCTGCAGGCCTTTGTCCCGGGCATGAGGGAGCGGGGTCGGGGCGCCGTCGTCAACGTCTCATCTGTCGCGGGACGGGTCTCGTCACCCCTCGGCGGCATCTACTCCTCGACCAAGTACGCCGTCGAGGCCATCTCCGAGGCTCTGCACTACGAGGTCACCCACTTCGGCATCCGGGTCATCCTCATCGAGCCGGGCGCCATCGCCACCGAGTTCGGAGCCAACGAAGGTGACTTCCGATCGGAGTCGAGGGTCTACGACGAGCTGGCCGCCCAGTTCTCGTCGTCGACCGAGGTCCTCGCCGGCGACGCCCCGACGCCGGGACCCGAAGTGGTGGCCGGCGTCATCGCCGAGGCCCTCGAGGCCGAACCCTTCCAGCTGCGCTGGCCGGTGGGCGCCGACGCCGACCTGATCATCTCCACCCGCACCGCCCTCGACGACGCCACCTTCGAGTCGACGATGCGTCAGGTCCTCAACCTCACCTGGTAGCGCGCGGCGGGCCCGCCGCCACTCGTTCCTTGATGGCCTCCATACCCGCGGTCCAGCGCGACTCGATCCACCATGTGGCGCCCGCTGCCTCCCACGGGGCGACCACCCCGGCGGCCTGAGCGGCGTCATCGGCTGGGGTCTCGCCCTCGCTGACCACGTCGAAGCCCGGGCGCCGGCCGCCGTTGTCATCGAGCCAGGCGATCATGGCCACGATGTCAGCGGGCACGGCGGGCCGGAAAACCGTCTCATCGAAGACGTTCGGCAGGAGGCCGTCGGCCCGCAGCACCCGGCGCATCGACTTGGGCTTGGGCCAGGCCCCGACGACCCAGATCGGGACCCGGGGCTGCTGCACCGGCATCGGCAGGTTGTCGCGGTCGAAGCGGTGCTCGAGGTTCATGCGCACGTGTTGGCCTTCGAACTCGAGGCTGCCGTCCCACAAGGCGGCCATCAGATCGAGCCCGTCGTCGAGGTGCTCGGCCCGGCGACTCCGGGCGCTCTCCTCGCCGAAGTCGCCCAGCGCGGCGTCCGGGGCACCGAGCCCGATGCTGAGGATGGCCCGACCGCCGGAGATGCGGTCAAGCGTCATGGCCTGGCTGGCCACCTTCCACGGCCGGCGCCAGGGGAGAGGCGTGAGCAGCGTCCCCAACCGCAGGGTCTGGGTGCGGACCGCCATGGCCCCGAGCAGCGTCCACGCATCGATGCCGTAGGCCAGCTCGGCGACGAAGAGGCCGTCCCAACCCGCCTTCTCGGCGGCCACGGCGAGCTCGATCTGCTCGAGTGGGTCGCCGCCCGGCAGTACGACGCCGTACTTCATCCCTCTGCTCCGGCCACGTGGGCCCGCACGCCCTCGAGATACTTGCGGGTGACGGCGTTCTGCATGCGTCGGCCGATCGGAGCCGTCGCCCTGACCAGTGGATGCACCGGCCTCGAGAAGACGGTCACGGTGAAGATCACCGCATCGCCGTCGCGGCGGACGACGAAGGACTCCTCGCCCGTCTCCGGATGGGCGGGCAGGGTGCCGTACCCGAAGCCGAACTCGTCGACACTGTTGATGACGTAGACGATGCGACACGACGCCAGGGCGGCCACGAGCGGGCCGACGGGCAGGGCCAGGGCGACGGTCTCGCCCTCGACCAGGGGCGCTTCGGCTGGGTACACAGTCACGCCCGCCGCGGCGTGGGCCCTCCAGGTTCGGATGGCCTCCTTGGCCCGCTCCCAGGCGTCGTCGCCCATCCCGACCACGAGCGGGTGACGATCGTGGTTGTAGCCGGGGGGCAGGTCCGTCTTCCGGGTGCCGCCCACCTCGGCGTAGGTCACCTCGAGCTTGCCCTGTTCGTCACGCAGCCGTCGGAGTCGCTCCTCCGACACCCGCCCGAGGTGGATCATCGGGCGATGGTAGGTCGGTCGGCCTCGTTCCCGGCCAGGAGCGGTAGCGTCGCTTGCCGGTGGAACCGTGCGAGACAAGCCTGAGCGAGCAGCGGTGAGCAGCACCGAGGCGCTCGTCGCCGACCTGTCTCGAATGCTCAGTCCCGACCGGGTGCGGGCCGAGCCCCTCGAGCTCGCCCTCTACGGGCGGGACGCGTCGGTGATGGAGGGGCAGGCCGCCGCCGTGTGCTTCCCTCTGACCACCGCCGAGGTGCAAGCGGCCGTCAAGGTGGCGCGGGCCCACAACCGGCCCATCGTTCCTCGGGGCTCAGGAACCGGCCTGGCTGGCGGGTCGGTGCCGGTCGGCGAGCGTCCCCCGCTCGTCATCGTCACGACCAAGATGGACAGGATCCTGAAGGTCGACCCCGAGCGGCGGGTGGCCTGGGTCGAGCCCGGCGTCCTCAACCTCGACCTCTCCCACCGCATCGCCCACCTCGGCCTCCACTTCGCCCCTGACCCGTCGAGCCAGCAGTCGTGCTCGATCGGCGGGAACGTGGCCAACAACTCTGGCGGTCCCCACTGCCTCGCCTACGGCGTCACCAGCGCCCACGTCCTGGCCGTCGAGGTCGTCCTGCCCGACGGCGAGGTCACCGTGCTCGGCAGCGAGGATCCCGATGCCGAGCCGACAGGCTACGACTTGCGGGGCGCGTTCGTCGGGAGCGAGGGGACGATGGGCATCGCCACCAAGATCGCCGTCCGCCTCACGCCCAACCCACCGGCGGTGATCACCCTGCTCGCCGACTACGCCTCGGTCGAGGACGCGGCGGCCACCGTGACCGAGATCATCGCCGCGGGGATCGTTCCCGCCGCCCTCGAGATGATGGACGCCCTCATCACTCGCGCCGTCGAGGAGTACGTGCACGCCGGCTTCCCCATGGACGCGGCGGCCGTGCTGCTGGTCGAGGTCGACGGCCTCCCCGAAGGGACCGACGCCGCCGCCAATGCCGTCACCCGCATCGCCCTCGACAACGGGGCCGGGAACGTCCGCCGGGCCGTCGACCCCGCCGAGCGGGCCCTGCTCTGGAAGGGACGCAAGTCGGCGTTCGGGGCCATCGCCCGCATCGCCCCCAACTACTACCTGCACGACACCGTGGTGCCACGCACCAAGCTGGTCGAGGTCCTGACCAAGGTCTACGAGATCGCCGCCCGCCACGACCTCACCATGATGAATGTGTTCCATGCGGGCGACGGCAACCTGCACCCCCTCATCGTCTTCGATCGGCGCGACGAGGGGATCATGGACCGGGTGTGGCAGGCGGGCACCGAGATCATCGAAGCCTGCGTGGCCGCCGGCGGCGTCCTCTCGGGCGAGCACGGCATCGGTCTCGAGAAGCGTGACTACATGCACCTCATCTTCTCGCCCGACGACCTCGACGCCCAGGCCCGCCTGCGCGCTGCCTTCGATCCGGACGAGGCGTGCAACCCCATGAAGGTGCTTCCCGCCGGCGCTCGCTGTGGTGACCTGCAGGCCGTACCCGCCGGGGCCTGGATCTGATGGCACGGCTCTGATGGACGCCACTCATAGCCTCGAGCGCTTCGCCGCCGACATCGGCCCCGACGAGCCGGTGACGCCGGTGGGCGGCCGCACCCAGTGGACGACGGGCGGGCTCCCGTCGCCTCCGGGACGGGCCGTGTACGCCCCCGGCGGCGTGGTGTCCCATCAGCCCGAGGAGATGATCGTCCGGGTGCGGGCCGGGACGCCGGTCGCCGATCTCGACGCCGCTCTGGCCGGACGGGGCCAGATGGTCGCCCTCGACCCCTACGACCCGGAGGTGGCCACGGTCGGCGGCGTCCTGGCCGTGGGCCGCAGCGGTCATCGGGCGCTGCGCTATGGCCCGGTGCGCGACTCCGTCCTCGAGGTCCGCTACGTCTCCGACGGCGGCAAGCTGGTGAAAGCGGGGGCGCCGGTCGTCAAGAACGTCAGCGGCTTCGATCTCTGCCGGCTCCTGGTGGGCTCGCTGGGGACGCTGGGCATCCTGGCCGAGGTCGTGCTGCGCTGCCGCCCCGTCCCTCAGTCGAGCCAGTGGCTGCGGACGACCCTGCCCGCTTCGGAGGTGAGGCGTCGGCTGTTCCGCCCCTCCTGTGTGGTGCAGGACGACCGGGGCGCCTGGGTCCTCCTCGAGGGTCACCCCGCGGACATGGCCGACGAGCGGGCATCGCTCGGGCGGGGCGCGGTCGAGGTCGAGGCGCCAACCCCCGAGGTCCTGCACCGACTCCTCGATCGGCGGCATCGCCCCGTCCCCCGCGACGCGACGCTGCACCGGCGCGTAAAGGACCTGTTCGACCCGCGCGGCCGACTCAACCCGGGCCGGGACCCGTTGGCGGCGTGAAGCTCGACGTCGACGCCGACGAGCTGGCCGCGTGCGTCTCGTGCGGGCTGTGCCTTCCGCATTGCCCGACCTACCGGGTCACGGGCGACGAGTCGGCCTCACCTCGTGGTCGCATCGCCGCCATGCGCGCCATCGAGGCTGACGACCGGCCCCTCGAGGGTGCGTTCACCGAGTTCATGGACCTCTGCGTCCAGTGCCGCGGATGTGAGACGGCGTGCCCGTCGTCGGTGCCCTTCGGCCGGCTCATGGAAGGCAGCCGCCACACCCTCACCGAGTCGACGCGCTACCAGCCCTGGCTGACGCGCGCCGCCTACCGGTCGCTGCGCCACCACCGCCTGTTGCTGCTGGGGTCGTCCCTGCTGGCCCTGGCCCAGCGGGCCCGTCTCGTCCCGAGGCGATTCGGCCTGCCGGCGCTTCCGGTGCGACGGACCCCTTTGAAGGCCAGCGGCGACGACGTCTGGCTCTTCACCGGCTGTGTGATGGACGCCTGGCTTCGACCCACCCACGCCAACACCCTGCGCGTCATCGAAGCGACCGGCGCCGGCGTGGCCCTTCCCGACGATCCCGGTTGCTGCGGCGCCCTCCAAGCCCATGCCGGACTCATGCACCAGGCTCGCGACCTGGCCGAGCGGACCATGCGGGCCTTTCCCGGGGAGGCACCCATTCTCGTGAACTCGGCTGGCTGCGGGGCCCAGCTCAAGGACTACGGCCACTTGCTCGACACGCCGGAGGCCACCGCGTTCGGCGCCCGAGTCCTCGACGTCCATGAGTGGCTGGCGCCCCGGATTGCGACGGTGCCCGCGCCGCGCGGCAACCACCGGCGCGTCGCCCTGCAGGACCCGTGCCATCTGCGCCACGTGCAGCGCGCCCACCTTCCCGTCCGCACCGTGCTCGCTCCCTTCGTCGACGTGATCGAGCTCGACGACGAGGGCCTGTGCTGCGGCGCGGGCGGCGCCTACAGTGCCCAGCATCCCGAGATGGCTACCGCCATCAGGGATCGCAAGGTGGCGGCGATCGCCCGCACCGGGGCCAAGGTTGTGGCCAGCGCCAACCCCGGGTGCGCCCTCTGGTTGCGGGATGCCGGGCTCGATGTTCGCCATCCCCTCGATCTGGTTGCGGAGGCGATGGATGGCCGGTGAGTTCGAAGACGTGCGGCGCAAGCTGGAAGCCATATCCGAAGAGCTGGGGGACCTCGCCATCGAGCGTCTGAAGGAGTCGATCGATGCCGGTGGCACCGAGCTTCCCGTCGACGAGCGCCGCCTGAACCGGGCCCGCCGGGCCGTCGAGAAGGCCATCTCCGTCCTGCGGGAAGGGGACGACGCGGTCTGATCCCCGCAAATACCGTCGTAGCCCGAACGGCGGTCTGCGATAGTCCCTGGGTGGCGACGGTTCTGCATGGGCGCGATCTGACGAAGTCCTTTCGGGACGTGCGCGCCGTCGATGGCATCGACCTCGATGTCGGCGCGGGCGAGCGGGTGGCGCTGCTCGGCCCGAACGGGGCGGGGAAGACGACCACCCTGCTCATGCTGCTGGGGGTCATCACCCCCGACGAGGGCCACATCGAGATCGCCGGCCATCGCCTCCCGGGCGGCCGGTCGAAGGCCATGGCGCATGTCGGCTTCGCCGCTGGCTACCTACCTCTGGCCGAGCGGATGCGGGTGCGAGAGTTCCTCCGCATGTACGGCGAGCTGTACGGCATCGCCGACACCCGGACAGCCATCGCCGAGGGCCTCGAGCGCTTCCGCATCGGGCACCTGGCCAATGCCATGGGCACCGAGCTCAGCTCGGGCCAGCGCACGCTCGTCGGCATCGTGAAGGCGACCCTGCACCGTCCAGAGCTGCTCGTCCTTGACGAACCCACGGCGTCGCTCGACCCCGACGTCGCCTTCCGCGTCCGCAGCGCCCTGATCGAGCTGTCCCGAGACGACGGGACGGCCCTGCTGATCACCAGCCACAACATGGTCGAAGTCGAGCGGGTCACCGAGCGCGTGGTCTTCCTGTCGAAGGGGAAGATCGTGGCCGACGGCACCGCCGAGCAGATCGCCGCCCACTACGGGCAGGGCGATCTCGAAGAGGTGTTCCTCCACTTGGCGGGCACCAACACCGAGCAGCAGACGGACCGGCCGCTGTGAGCGCCCCGAACCCGACCTGGCTGCGCATCCGGGCCATTGCCCGACGTCACTACTACGTCATGTTGCGCAGCCCCCACCGCCTCTTCGACGTGACGGTGTGGCCG
>JAUTXA010000271.1 GCA_030838265.1 Actinomycetota bacterium
GCGATCCCCGGATCACCTCGTGATCAGCGGCACGCTCGATGATGTGGTGATCGGCTACGCCGCGGCCCGCATCGAGGTCCTGCGGACGGGCGATCGGCTGGCGGTCATCGACGAGCTGTATGTCGAGGCCGAGGCGCGCGCCGTCGGCGTCGGCGAGGCGGTGATGGCCTCGGTGGTCGAGTGGGCCGGTTCCCAGCGCTGTGTCGGCATCGACGCCATGGCGCTGCCCGGCGACCGCAACACCAAGAACTTCTTCGAAATGTCGGGCTTCACCGCCCGCCTCCTCGTCATGCACCACCGGATGCCATGAGTCGTCCCGAGGTCTGCGTCGGGGCCATCGCCCTCGACAACGATCGCCTGCTCATGATCCGTCGCGGCGGGGGCCCGGCCGCGGGGGAGTGGTCCATCCCAGGCGGACGGGTCGAGGCGGGCGAGACCCTGGCCGAAGCGGTGGTGCGCGAGCTGGCCGAGGAGACGGGCATCGAAGGGGTGTGCAACGAGATGGTCGGGTGGGCCGAGCGCATCGGCGACGGCTACCACCACGTGATCCTCGACTTCTATGTCACCGTCCTCGAGGGCCGGCGCCCGGTCGCGGGCGACGACGCGGTCGAAGCGGCATGGGTCGGGCTCGACGAGATCGTGACGCTGAACCTGGTCGAGGGGCTGGCCGAGTTCCTCCACGACCACGGCATCCACGCCGTCATCACGAAAGCCGCTAGCGGCCCTTCCCTTCGGGGGGCCTCTTCTCGATGAAGGCGCGGGGACCTTCGGCGAAGTCATCGGTCTGCATGACCTTGCCAAAGGCTGACCCGGTGAGCGACCAGAGCTCGTCGTCGCCCATCCCCGAGAGAGCGGCGAGGACGATCTTGCGGCTCTCGCGCACCGCGACCGGGGCGTTGGCGCAGATGCGCTCGGCCAGGGCCTTGGCCGCTGACAGGGCCTCGCCCGGCTCGACCAGGTCGCTGACCATGCCCAGCTGGTAGGCCCTCTCGGCCGGGATGGGGTCGCCGGTGAGGATGACCTCCATGGCGACCGCAGGCGGCAAGGCCCGAGGCAGGCGGAACAGGCCACCGGCGGCGGCCACCAGTGACCGCTTGACCTCGGGGAGGCCGAAGGCGGCGGCCTTCGAGGCCACAATCAGGTCGCAGCTCAGGGCGATCTCGCAGCCCCCGGCCAGAGCAGGCCCATCGACGGCCGCGATGATCGGCTTGTCGCGCTCACGCCGGGTGATGCCGGCAAAGCCACCCTTGGACGTGTTGAGGGCAGCGGCCTGCCCGGAGGCGATGGCCTTGAGATCGGCACCGGCCGAGAACACGGAGCCTTCGCCCGTGATCACCCCGACCCAGGCCTCGGGATCGTCCTCGAGGCGATCGATGGCCGCCTCGATGCCCGACGCCACCTCGCCGTTCACCGCGTTGCGGGCCTCGGGTCGGCGGATGGTGATCACCGCGACGCGGCCTTGGAGCTCGTAGTCGACCATGGCCCCGACCCTACTGGCGGGAGGCTGAGGCCGGGCTGTGCGGTTGCGCTCAGGAGATGGGGGGAAGGTGCCGATGGATATGGCAAGACGGCCGGCGGAACGAATCGGGACCGAGGTATCGCCTCGGGAGGAGATGCCCGTGAGTACCCTGGACGCAGTGACAGCAGTGGCCGAGGGCGCCGATCCGGGCGGGCACTTCCAATGCCCCTTCTGCAACTCCTACGACGTGTCCCGGCTCTTCCTGGCGTCGCTCAACCTCGACTCCTGCGAGTGCGCGTCGTGCGGCGCCCGGTGGGACGAGGAGTGCGGTAGCGGTGAGTACCGGGGACGAGCCGATCGGTCATCGGTCCTCATGCCCCGCCACCGCTGAGGTCTGCCGCTCAGCAGGCTCGGCGCGCCGCGTGGACCAGCGAGGTCCGGGGCGCGGCGGCCGCCACCTCGGCGCGGGCCCGGCGGGCGAACTCGGCGATGATGGGCCGCATCTCGGCCAAGATTCGCTCGAGCTCTTCACCACTCGGATGCCAGGTCTTCAGTTGCTCATTCATCACATTCCCCCAAATGCCTCTTGACACTTCCCTATCGGCAGGTAGGCCGCAAAAGTTCAGTGTCTGCGTCTTCGACGTCGACGGGACCCTGCTCGACTCCGACGCCGCACTCCTCGAGCCCTTCCTCGCCTTGGGTGTGCCGGCGGCCGAAGTGACGTTCGGCCACGTCCTGGCCGATGAGTGCGCTCGCCTGGGGATAGACGTGGCCGACTACCTGGCCGCCTACCGCATCGGGCAGGCCGAGCCCTATCCGGGAGTGCCCGAGGTCGTGGCCCGGCTCGATCGCTGGGCGGTGTGCTCGAACAAAGACGGCCCCGCCGGACGGGCCGAGCTCGACTTCTGGGGCTGGCACCCGACGGTGGCCCTCTTCGCCGACGACTTCGGAGGCCCGAAGCAGCTCGGGCCCGTGCTCGAGGCCCTGGGTGTGATCGGCGACGAGGTGCTCTTCGTCGGCGACACGGCCCACGACCGGACCTGCGCGACAGCCTCAGGTGCCGGGTTCGCTCTCGCCGGCTGGAACCCCCGTGCCGTTCCCGTTGCCGGAGACATCGTCCTCGACCGGCCCGCCGACGTCCTCGGCCTGCTCGACAACCTCAACTGACTCGGCGGGGATCTCGACCGCGGGGATCTCGACGGCGGGGGTCTCGACGACCGCGGTCTCGACCGCGGGGGTCTCGGCAGCAGTGGGGGAGGGGGTCTCGGGGACAACGTCGACCGGTGTCGAGGTCAGCGCAGGCTTGGGCGGTCGCGGCTTCGACCCGGAGGGCTTGGGCGGTCGCGGCGGACGAGGCGGACGCGCCCCGCGGGGCGGACCCGGCGGCGGCGGCATGTCGATGCCGAGCAGGGCGGCCAACGCCGGCACCTTGCCCGAGGTCTGCTTGGCCAGGTGCAGGAGCGCCTCACCCGGCTCAGCCGGCAGGCCGACCGGCTTCACGCTGCGGCGAACGGGCGAGTCGGCCACCGCTTCGAGCAGAGCGGCCCACCGGTCGGGCGCGGTGTCAGGAGACATGCCGGCGCCGGCCGCCTCACTCAAGCGCACGGCCAGATCGGCCGGGAATCGGCTGCTGGCGTCGGGCGGGCGGGCCGCGACCCGCAAGGCCCGAACCAGCCGGCCTTCCTCGAGAGCGCCGGTGATCTCGGCCACCCAACGCTCGCGGTGCTCCTTCACCCGTCGGTCCAGCGCTTCGCGCAGGGTGCTGGCCAACAGGCGGGTCTCGTCGTCGCGGGCCACGGCATCGGCGCCGGCCACGACCGACCGCAGGTCGCGCAGGGCGATCTCGTCGACGTCCTTAGCCGCCGCCTCGGCCCGGTCCCGCCAGTCGGCCGCCTTCAGCCGGGGGAGCAGGGCCTCGGCCATGGCCACCACCGGGCCCTCGGGCAGCTCGGGCGTGCTGTCGGCCTTGGCCTGCGTGTTGTGGGCCTCGATGGCCTGGCGCACGGCGGGCAGGCCGCCCTTCAGCACCTGCTCGGCGATGGGTCGCTGCTCAGGCGACAGGTCGGCGAGCACCGCCGAGCGGTGGACGTTGCCGGGGCTGAGGCGCTTGGGCTTCGGCTTGGCCGGGGCCGCGTCGCGCTCAGGCCGGGGGCCGCGATCAGCCCTCGGGGCGCGGTCGGTCCGGGGCGCCCGCTCCGGCCGGGTTCCGCGGTCGGGCCGGGGACCACGATCGGATGGACGTCCGCCTCCATCACCGGGAGTGCGGGGCCCGCGGTCGGCGCGCTCGCGGGGCCGACGAGGCCCGTCCCCTCGGTTGCGGTCGCCGTCGCGACGAGGGCCGCGGCCCTCGCGCTCGCCTCGCTCGCTCTTGGAGACGAGTGAACTGGTCACCCCTGGTGCCTCGGTCCGGGGCGGGCCGATGATCTCGAGGCGCTCAGGCTCGGCGCGCCGGCCCTTGGGCGGCACGACCGTCAGGACGGTGATGCCCTCGATGTCGAACTCGGCTTCGGCCCTCACCACGTCGCCGACCTTGGCCCCCGGGTAGAGGACTGATCCCTCGACGACTCCCTTGGGCTGCTTGGCCCCCGCGGCGCGCCACGTCCACGTCCCGTCGTCGCGGGAGCTGGTCAGCTCGATGTCGATGCGTCGGGGCACAGCGCCATCACGCTAGCAACGACGCTACGCACGGCGCGCCAGAGAAATAGTCACTCAGGACCTTGCCGAGTGGTCAGGACCTGCCGATATGGTCTCCATGGGATTCGGGGTTCACCGGGGAGGACAGATGTTGCGGACGCTGCTCGTTGCCTACTTGGCCATGGTCCTCATGGCCGCCGGGATCGCCTTCGGGGGCCATGTGATCCTCGGGCTGGCCTTCCTGCTGGCCGCCACCGGGGGAGTGCGGTCCCTCGCCCACGACATCGTCAACCCGCCGCTGCGGGTCCGAGTCCCCGACACCGTCGACGACCTGCTGTAGCCAAGGTCAGAGGCCGTAGGGTCTCGGCATGGCCAACGCCCGGGAGCCGAAGGAGGTCGTCCGTCGCTTCCTCGACCACGGGAGCACGCCGGACGGCTGGAACATGGAGGTCATCGCCGAGTGCTTCGGCGACGACTACGTGTCGCACACGTGGGGCGGGGACCTCGCCCACACGGGTGCTCGCCAGGCCCGGTTCTTCGCCGGCCTCGAGTGGGGGGAGCGCCTCAGCCGAGATCTGGTCGCCGAGGGGGACCTGGTCGTGCAGCGGTCGACCGTCCGGATGCGGCATGTCGGCGAGGTCTTCGGCGTGCCGGCGACCGGACGGGAGGTGACGGTCGAGCACGTCGAGATGTGGCGGGTGCGCGACGGCAAGATCGTCGAGCACTGGGGTGGCCTTGGGGCCGGCGGCCAGCTCTACCGGGCCCTCACCACGCCGACCTCCACTTAGGCTGGAGCCATGCGCTCCGAGCCGGTCCTGCTGGTCCACGGGTTCACCTCGTCGTTCGAGCGGAACTGGCGCGAGCCGGGGTGGTGCGACCTCCTCGGTGACGCGGGGCGCGAGGTCATCGGGGTCGACCTGTTGGGCCACGGCAAGTCGGCCAAGCCCCACGATCCCGCGGAGTACGCCGACCTCGAGGCCGGCGTGGCTGCCGCCCTCCCCGACGACGGCCAGGTCGATGCCATCGCCTTCTCGATGGGGGCCCGCGTGCTGCTGACGCTGGCCGCCCGAGCACCGGAGCGATTCGGACGAATCGTCGTCGGGGGAGTCGGGGCCACGTTGCTCGAGCCGCCCGACCACGAGCCCCTTGCCCTCGCCCTCGAAGGCAAGTCCGAACCGAGCCAGCCCATCGCCCAGGCCTTCACCCGGTTCGCCCGCGGCGGTGACAACGACCCTCTGGCCCTGGCCGCCTTCCTACGCCGGCCCACGCCACCGTTGACCAAGGACGAGCTCGGGCGGGTGACCTGTCCTGTGCTGGTCGTCATCGGCGACCGGGACTTCTCGGGCCCCGGCCAGCCCCTCGTCGACGCCCTGCCGGATGCCCAGCTCAAGACCCTCCGCAACGTCGATCACCTGGGCACCCCGAACGACATGGGATTCATCGACGCCGCCCTGACCTTCTTGGACGCCGTCCCCGCCTAGTCGGAGGCCACACCTCAGGGCCGGGGCGGCTGGGGTCCCAGACCAGGCGGGGCCGGAACGATGTCCGTTGCCGACGGCGGATCGATCGTCACCGGCACATCAACATTCGTGATCGTCGTTCGGGCCACCAGGGTCTTTTGGTGGCCGAGATCGAGCGTCACCACAACGGACGCAACCCGCCCAGCCAGGAGGGTCCCCGACGCCGAAAATTGCGGCCCTCGAGCCTCGAAGCGACCGGCCGTCACGGCGACCCGGTCCGCGTTCTTGAGCAGTGCGACGTAGTTCAGGATTCGTAACGCGGGAGCGGGCTGGCTGCCGCTCGGCGATTCGTAGAACTTGCCTGGCACCCCGGGGACACTGAGGAACGACCGCCTACCGACTTGGATGGCGGGCCCCGTTAGGGTCGAGTCCGACACGCGAAGCCTGTCTGGGGCGCCGTAGTCCGCCAGGGCCGTGGTCACCCGGTGATCCGTGCCTGACATGCGCAGCTCTTCGACGACGTGGGCGCTGTTCACGCCTAGCGTCCGCGCAGCCGCCGCCCGGAGCTCAACTCGGGAGGCAGCCGTGTAACGAGAACTCCCTGAACGGCACGCGACGGGACTGATGAGGAGCACCATCATCATGCAGGACAGAGCCGTCCCTGACCGTTTTCGCACGGTCGGGAGTGTACACAGCGCATCCGCCGATAATGTTCGTTACGTAAAGTCTCGGATTGTGCCGTCTCGCACGACCGGGGAGCTGAGCGATGGGAACGGCCGGTATCGGTGCTGGACCGCTTCGCGACATTGGGGCGACAGCATGGCTGACATTCGAGCCGCTCAGGCTGCTTGGTGGGCCGACCAGAGGGCGACCGCGGGGGCGCCGGAGGCGCCGAGCGGCGCCCTTCTTGATTCCAATAGCCAGAGTTACGAAACAGGACTCGTTGAAAGAGGAATCGGAGGGTGCGACTGACTATCGCCGAGTCCTCCTCCCCTCCCCTCGATGAGGTCCGCGGCCTAGCTGTCGCCAGGGCCCTCATAGACGCTGCCCTCGAAGATGCGATCAGAAAGGCGAGAGACGGCGGTCGATGCCTCCTGCCTCGCCGGCACCCTAGGTGTTCACCGGTCGACCCTCTACCGGCGCTACCTCTCCCCCGCCGAAGGTCCGGCGACGTAGCGAGATATCCGGCAATGGGAGCGGATCCGTTGGTTCTAGTTCGCGTATAACCAGGGTCGACGACGGGCCCTCTTGGGCGCCACGGTGCAGACTTGATTCAATGTCGGAAAGTGTCAACGGCTCACCGGTGGAGGGATGAGAAGCCACTGGCGAATCGCCGCGCTTAACGCTCTCGTAATGCTGGCTGTCGCCGTGGCTGTATTGATCCGGCCTGTTCCACTCGATCATGGCGTGGTCGTCGGGCATTGTCAGTCGCTGGCAAGGGTGTTCAACGGCGGAGAGGGAAGTTGCTGGGCAAACGCTGCCCTTCGCCGGGCTTACGTGGACGAGGCTCTCTGGTTTGGGCTGCTCGGCTCCGGTTTGATCTTGGTCCGCCGCCCTCGCCTTGTCGTCTGGGCTCTACGACTAGCTGTTGGGCTGGGCGTAGCGGTGTCGACGGTGTTGGCGCTGAGCGTCATGATCGCACCGATGGATACCAGTCGGGCTGCGGGAGTCCCCGGCGGGCTGTTGGCCTGTTACTTTCCGTTGCTGCTTCTAGCCTCCTCCCGACGACGAGGGTCGATTGCCCCGATCGACAAATCTTCGTAGCGGCCCTCCGGTCAACAGCGCAGATGTCCCAATCTGTGGGCCCACGCGTAACGCCACCCGTAACGGACTCGTCACGGTCCCCCAGTCTCAGCCGTAACGCTTCGACCTTCGCTGCATGAGCCGCTACGAAGACCCGCCAGCTGTGCCCTGTCTGCAACACGCTCACCGCCATGGACGCGAGAGCGACGTTCTGTTCCTCGGCATGTCGCCAGGCGGCTTACCGACGCAGGAAGCGACAGGCAGAAGCGAGCCAAGCCTGTTCGTTACGTAAAGTTGCGGATTGTTTCGTCTGAGAGCGCCACTCAGCCTGGGGTGAACCACGTCTGAGGCCCGTTCGGATTGCAAGCCCCGGGCTTCGTTCCGAACTCAGCCTGGGAAGCTACGACCTCCACTTCCTGCTCATACCCATCCTTGACGATCCTCCGCTTGGAAGTGCCGGCCGCTGTCCTGTACCGCAGTTCGATTCCACGGACGGCGACGTGACCGATTCCCGTGACGCGGAAGTACACGAGGACGGCCATCCTGGAGGGGCCCGCAAAGGTCGTGCCCTTGACGGCGAGGGTGTCGTGGAATCCGCTCGGCTTTGTTGATGAGCAGAGTCCGAACGGGATGTCCGACTGCCGCCGTAGCACGCGAACTGCCACCACGCTCGCCGGGCCGGAAACCGAAAGTGGTTTTGCGCTGATGAGCGTCACTGAATTGTCCACCCGCGCGACAAACGCGGTGTAGACGAAGACGGTGCCCGGGACGGCAGCAGTGTCGCCGCCACCACTCCCCCTCGGCACCGTGAAGTCTTCCGACGACGGAGCGTTGTAGGAAACGACGGAAGCGATGAACACAAAGGCGCCAAAGACAACAAACGCGATTCGGCCCAGCCGGCGACTCATGCGAAACGTACCGCCGAGCTCACGTTGCTCATCGATCGAAGGACCCACGAGTCGGTTGAAGAGGGGTGGGACGGCTCCGATCACCATCACGACCGCTCCGGCAAGTCCGATTATCACGAAGAAGAAGACCGAAATCACCGTTCCTTGGCTTGCCCACTCGTCGTGGAGATCCGAGCCGGCGCCCTTTTCGGGCCTCTCCCTAGGTATCCACGCTCCATTGTGGCATCGCCGGTCCTGTCACCTCTTCGTTACGTCAAGTTACGGATGAGGTGACAGCTCTCCTCGCATAGCGGGGTCAAGTGTCACGTCGCCCCCCTTCGCCCGCGGCGAGCTCAGCTCGCGCCAGGGGTGCCGCCCGAAACGGGGCAAACGCCGCACCAGTCATGGCGCGGCCCCTTCGTGGGTACGGGGTGCAACGATGGCGAGCGTTGGGGGTCGGAGGGGCGCCATCCGTACTTGCTGAGGGGAAGCCGCACCACGTCGCCGTCAATCACCACCGACACCACCGTCGCGCACGAACCGCGACCCGAGCAGAACCACATCCCGGGCCGGCTGCCCCACCTGCCCGCCCTCGACGGGCTTCGGGGTGTGGCGGTGATCGCCGTCCTGCTCTCCCACTCCGGCTTCCGGTGGGCCAAGGGCGGGTTCCTCGGTGTCACCGCCTTCTTCGTCCTCTCGGGCTTCCTGATCACCGGGCTGCTGCTGGCCGAGTGGGATCAGCACGGGCGGATCTCGCTCCGGCATTTCTGGTCCCGGCGGGCCCGGCGCCTCGCCCCCGCCATCCCCGTCCTTCTGGCCATCGTCGCCGGCTACCTCGCCTTCGGCACCCACAAG